>JADGBS010000210.1 GCA_015231325.1 Oligoflexia bacterium
AGAGCTTTAGAACTTTATTAATAGAGAAAATGCCGGATTTCGCTGCTTCCGCAGCGATTCTCGCCGAAGGGCATCCTTTTTCCTCTCTGCCCTAAAGGACAGAGTATCCAAAGGATTTTTTGATGAAAAAAAATGATAACAAAAAAAACACAAAAAACACAAAAAGCACAAAAAAGAACACGAAAAAGATCACGAAAAAAAACATTGTCTCCAAAAAGAAAAAGGAAAAAAAATTAACCAATACTGATAGAACAGCAAAAGACATAGCAACGGCCCAATTAATAAAACCCTACGGCGATACCCTGAACGATGGGGTAGTACAGTTGTCATTTACCCTTCCAGTAGAAAACGGTGCACGCGCAAAAAAAGCAGCTGAACTTTACGCACAGCTATTAAACTTTGAAGAAGTTTCTGTTGTCCATAGCAAAAAATTGGCCGATGGGTACACCTATTTCGTTATTTATGCTCGGGCCATTCCATCTATTGATTATCAAAAAGTACAGGCCAGCGAGGTAATAAGCGAGGTCCTAGATTTTTACAAAATCAATGAATTGATAAAATGCAAACTCAATCGTCCCTTGGTAGTAATTGGTGCTACCATCGGAACAGATGCACACACGGTTGGTATAGATGCCATTATGAACGTCAAGGGATATAACCAAGATTATGGGCTCGAGCGTTATCCAGAAATCCGCGCCTATAATTTGGGCGCACAGGTAGCAGTAGAGGATCTTTTAGCAAAATCCTTAGAAATAAACGCCGATGCGATATTAGTTTCTCAAACGGTTACCCAAAAGGACGCACACATTCACAATTTTACTCAGTTTATCGAGCTATTGGAAGCAGAAGGACTGCGTTCTCGGTTTGTGCTAGTAGCAGGTGGGCCAAGAGTTTCTCATGAGTTAGCAGTAGAACTTGGTTATGACGCGGGTTTTGGTCCAGGAACCTTGCCCTCACAGGTGGCGTCATTTTTAGTGACAAAATTCCTGTTTTAATTCATTTTACTTCATGTTAATTCATTTTAATTGATTTGATTCAAAGGAGTTTGTGGTGAATAAATCAGCAAATAAATCAGTAAAAAAGTTGGTACTAGAACGATCTGAACAACTGTACAAAGAGGCCTGGGACCTTTTTCCTGGAGCAGTGGCCGGAATTCGCCGCCCATATAATTTTGTGCCTGGAGAGTATCCCATTTTTTTTGAACATGCCAGTGGTGGAAGGGTTACCGACGTCGATGGAAATGAATATATCGACATGCTCTGTGCATATGGGCCTATCATTATTGGACATCGTGAGCGTGAGATTGATGAAGCAGTAGTTGCTCATATTCGCGACAAAGGATTTTGCATGTCCCTGACACAGGAAACGCAAATAAAATTAGGTAATAAATTGCGACAGTTAATACCTTGCTGTGAAAAATTGGTGTTCGTGAAAACAGGATCGGATGCTACTAGCGTAGCAATTCGCATTGCCCGTGCCTATACCCAGAAGATAAAAATTTTGCGTTGTGGATATCATGGATGGCATGATTGGTGTGTAGAGGTAAAGGGTGGTATTCCTGCAAAGCTATATGAAGATATCTTTGAATTTCATTACAATGACCTCGAAGGAGTAAAAACGTTATTGCAACAACATCGCGGAGAAGTGGCAGCAATTATGGTTACTCCGGTGGGGCACCCTCTAGCAGAAGCAGTACAAATGCCAGCAGCTGGTTTTCTAGAGGGACTACGCTCTCTCGCCTATGAACACCAAGCGGTATTGATTTATGACGAAGTGCGTAGCGGTTTCCGAGTAAACTTGGGAGGCGCTCAGCAAGAGTTCGGGGTAATCCCAGATATAGCGGTTTTTGGAAAAGCGATGGCCAACGGTTATCCAATCAGTGCGGTTGTTGGTAATCGTGAAATTATGGATGTTTTGGTGGACAAGGTTTTTTTAAGTTCTACATTTTTTCCTAATAGCTTAGAAATGGTCGCCGCTTTGAAAAATATCGAATTATTAGAACGCGAAAAGGTCCTCGATAAAATTAAAGAACGCGGAAACCGCTTTGCAGCTCAGGTGCAAAAAATTGTCGCAAATTCAGAAATGGATTGTACATTGAGCGGTGCACCATGGATGCCGTTTATAACATTTAATCGTGATGAAAAAAAATTATATAAAGATTTGCGTACCCAATTTTATACTCAATTGATCAGACGGGGAGTTTTTCTTCAACCTTACCATCATGGCTATATCGCCTATCGCCATAGCGTAGAAGACCTAGATTTTGTAGCATCAGCGATAGAGGAGAGTTTGACCGAGACAAAGAAAAAAATTTTAGATTAATCTCAATTAATATTAATTGAGATTAATTGAGATTAATTGAGATTAATTGAGATTAATTGAGATTAATAGTGTAGTAAATTTAAATATTAGTTATCGGAGAGAAAATAAAATGGCCAACGAGTTGATAATTGCTTGCTGTGTGGTAGGAGCAGAACTGACGAAAGAAACCTATCCATATTTACCGACTACACCCCGAGAAATCGCCGATGCTGCTGTTGAAGCAGTAAAGGCCGGTGCCAGCATTATTCATTTACATGTACGCGATGAACAGGGCAGACCGACCCAACGCGTGGATATATTTGAACAGGTTAGTACGCAAATAAAAAATTCTTGTGACTGCATATTGCAATTCTCTACGGGAGGGGCCGTCGGCACCACAGTAGATGAACGCTGTGCCCCACTGGTACTGCGACCGGAAATGGGAACTCTCTCGATGGGGACAATGAATTTCGGTGATGGCATATTTGAGAATGGTGAAAAAACCATTTTCACTATAGCTGATGTTTTGAAAAAGCAACAAGTAATGCCAGAATTAGAAATTTTTGATTATGGAATGTTAGAGACAGTTGAACGTTATTTACGTAAAGGATTGGTCCCTGCGCATTTTCATATTGATTTTGTTCTGGGTATTCCCGGGGGAATGAGCGGAGAAATTAGAAACCTAGTATTGCTAGTGGATAAACTAGAAAAGATCCGCCCCGGACAAAGTTGGTCAGTGGCAGGGGTTGGTCGATGGCAGCTCCCACTTACTACTACCGCCATTGCTATGGGCGGACATGTGCGAATAGGAATAGAAGATAATATTTATTATCGAAAGGGAGAATTAGTAAAATCTAATGCCGATTTGATTAAACGAGTGGTACGAATTGCTAACGAATTCGATCGCCATCCAGCTAGCGTCGCTACAACTCGCGAAATTCTAGGATTATAATACTCAGATACTCAGATACGCAGATACTCAGACCTCCCTCGTCAGCTTTACTTTAGATGTACGTAAAAAAGTACTAGGCACTTTTTTCGAAATACTTTTTTTGAAATATGTTACCATATTGCTTTGTCTCATTAATATTTTGATATAGGTGTATGAACTTTATGAAAAAATTTTTATTGTTTTGGGTATCGTTAAACTTTTTTTATTTCCAAATCTGTTTTTCTGCTCAGGCCAGTCAAGCTGCTCAGGCCGGCCAGGCCAGTCCGGCCACTACTGAGTTACAGTCAAATAATCTGGATATTAAATCAATTTTCAAACTTATTTCAGTATATAAAGAATTGTTTCATGTTCAAGAAATTCAACTCTTATCAATTGTTGAGTTTTTTAACCAGTATCCGGTATCAATTCCTATCGCATACGGTCCAAGAGGAGAGCGATATGGATTTGATTTTACTAGAATTTCATCTATTCATGAGACCGCGCTCAGAGCGAGCATGGGTAAAGATATTCTAACCCTAGGTGAGGGGCGAGGCCTTTTCCTTTCAAAACTACTGATGGCCGGTGCAAGACATGTGACTGCCGTTGATGTATTGGAAAGTAACCGTAGTGCTATGCAAGAGACAGTTCTTGCACATGAGCAAGTAGTAGGGAGGAATTTCGCATCTAAATATGATCTGATTATAGGCGATGCTACTAATTTACCTGGTGAAACAAAAGTAGATGTTATCTGTGCTATGAATTTATTGCACTACCTTACTCCAGGTAAAGCGATCGCACTACTACGAAACAGCATAGCAAATCATCTAGTTGATGGCGGTGATTTTTTTGCTACTATGGATGCTCCCAGTGGAGATAGTGTAGTTGTTGACAATTACATAGCGTCAAAAAGTAAGGCCCGTACCCCTGGTTACATGATGACGGATTCCGTCACTAGACAGCGTTATCACGCCCAAAGGGTTCAAATTGATGGTGGTGATTTTTCTTATACATACGGACCCAGCAATTATATTGATACGGTTGTTTCACAAAATATCAGATCAACCCTTCTGCCAATAAAAAGTGACTATTCACCTGCATATCTATGGCACGGTATTTACAACCCAAACACAACCTACACAAATGGAAACAGTGGACAACCGCATATAGAAAATGTTAGTTTTGACAGCGAAACAGGGGGCAGCGATGAAAAAGGAGAAAATGGAATCCTTACGATAGATGCAAAAGTTTTTCGTCCATATTTTAATTGGGACATGAGTACTGCGAGATATATGTTTGAAAGGGCCGGGTTTGTTATTGTAGATATGTACTATATCCCTCGTGATGGCCAAACACGATACGATGATATTTATCCCGAAGAAGCTAAAACCCAACCCTTTAAACTTTGCGTCCACGCTCGAAAACCAAATTAGGCCTCCGCTGGACTAATTAGGATTTACCACTCACTCATACCACCCATACCTAAATGGATGGGCATGCCACGCTGGGGGGGGACAGTTTGAAAAAATGTGAGTTCAATATTATGAAAATCATCACGATGGTATCACTGCTGATTTTCATTCTACTTACGATCCTTCTGCTAATCGCCCGCTTTAACCAAATAGATGTTCATCAAAATCCTTTGCAAAGTGAAAGTGCTCCTCAAGCT
Organism: Oligoflexia bacterium; assembly: GCA_015231325.1. Classification (GTDB taxonomy): domain Bacteria; phylum Bdellovibrionota; class Bacteriovoracia; order Bacteriovoracales; family Bacteriovoracaceae; genus JADGAN01. The sequence goes on from JADGBS010000210.1 coordinate 4,899, forward strand.
AATAGGCACTTTGAGAATAACGGTTCTTCAGCTGTCGATGGCATGAGCGCTGCCACCCCTCTCGCTGCATCTATGTCTGTGTCCATGCCAGATATAAACCCCTCTGTTCTCAAAGCACCCAAACAACTCCAACGCCATCATCAAAAAAAAGAACAGTCCAGAGAAATGCCACCTCCACCTGGGGCAGTTAGCGCCGAATTGGTTGAGGGGTTTTTGATAACTCAATCGGACATTATCCTCGGCAGACCAGATGATGAAGCGACGCTAGATGAAAACAGGCATTTTTATGTGAAACCCAAATTTGGAAGCATTTGGCCAACCTCCAAAATCCCCTACATCATTGATCCCGGAGTAGTCGATTCCGAACGGATTTTAAATGCGATTGCCTATCTGAAAGAGCACACTCCAATTCGTCTGCTTCCACGTAAAAATGAAGAAAATGTGTTGGTTTTCATGCCCTCCCAGGAGCTGTGTGCTTCGATGTTGGGGATGGTAGGTGGGATCCAACCAATCTACCTGAAAGAGGAATGTAGCACCCAAAATATATTGCACGAAATTATGCATGCTTTGGGATTCATTCATGAACAGAGTCGTCCAGATCGAGATAGTTTTGTGGAGGTGGTGTGGGAAAATATCGAAGAAGGAAAGGGGATGCAATTTGAGATCACTCCTAGCGAGATTGCTCATATCTATAAGAAGAATGCCTTCGTCTTTGATTATGCCTCAATTATGCTCTATGATGCTGCTGCTTTTGCTAAGGAATATGGTCTAAAAACCCTCGTCAGTCGCACCAAGCTCCCGCTGGCCCCTACTCAAGAAGGTCTGAGTGCGGACGATTTGCAGAGAATTAATACCATCTATGGTCCCCCTACTACTAAAATTAATTCCAAAGAAAGTCAGTTCAAGAAGTAGATGTTACTCGGCCTAGGTACAATAACGATAATTTTAAAACTTTATGAGCATGTTTATGACCATGAACAAAATGCATAATTAGATTCGTCAATACCGTCCATGCCAAATTGAATGCCAGTGTCATCATCCGACCTCCCACCTAACACTCGCGTAACGGCCTCACGACAAACTCTTTCCAAATGAGTGACCAAAATTTTAAGAATTTCAGGTTTATTATTTAATGCCATATACCTTTGTTTCAGAAATTTCTCATTAGATTTGAATGCCCGTTTGGTATCGTTCAAAGTCTTTGCCCCTCTAAAATCCATATGGATTGCTTTCTCAACTGCTCGCTCCAATGAACTAAATCTGGTGTGAACAGTAAAAAAATCGATACCAAATGCTTCAACTGCAACTATTTTGCCATATTCCATATTGCTGCTCTCGATAACTGCTTTAATTGCATCACTATAAATAATGGCCGCAAGAAGGTCTTTTGAAATAAGGTATGTTGCAGTCTCCGACAGACTTGATGAAAAACACTTGGCATCAAACCCAGTGTTCCTAGTGCATAATGCTCTTTTTAAATCAATAACAGTACGAAAATCTTCAATATTACACTTGCGCTTGTAGATACATACTTCAATGTACTCTAAGTGTAATCTAAATGATTCCATAGTTGACTCAAAGGGATTCTGTGATTGGACCGAGTGATTCACGGGTGTAGAAAATGACCTTGGTCTTATGATGTAAATCGCTCCGCCTCCGCCGCTTGCAGCAGCAGAATAGACATCGATAGTAATGCAAGAGTAACTTAAAAACATCACCACCAAAATTTCTTTTAAAAATCTGAATTTATCCATCGTAAAAAACTCCTAAATATAGTCGTTAGGTATA
>JADGBS010000211.1:0-2231 GCA_015231325.1 Oligoflexia bacterium
TTGCGATTGCTAACAGTTCTTTCTCTTCTTTACCAGTGTCGATGGTGTCCGTGGGGTTGATTGCTACTTTTGCTGATGCATCGGTAGCGCTTTTTGCCGTTACATCTTCCCCTTCTTCAATGCCGACGACTCCTTCTTTTGGAAGATCTTTCTTTCTTTTTTGAGTGCTAGCTTTTTTGTCTTCGTCTTTGCCTTCGCCTTCATCCCCGTCTTCATTTTCATCTCTACTTTCGCCGCCTTCTTCTAAAACCAGGTCTAAATCACTATCATCGTTGCGGCCAAGAATTTTTTTTCGTGATTTTATGCGTTCCTCAATTATTTTGCTGTCGACGCTTGTTTTTTTTGAAGATGAATTTTTTTGTAAATATCTTTGTTCAACATTGTCGTCTAGATAGTTGAGATTTACTCCTAAATCTTTCTTGAGTTCATGCAGGTCATCATGGGCCTCTAATGATGAAAAATCCATCTCTTCCATGGATTGTTCGATTTCATCATCACTGGGCGCATCAGTAGCAGCAGCGACAATAGACGTTGTCGTAAAAAAGTAACTAATAATACAAGCAACAATACCAGCAATAATACAACTAAGGAAAAGTAACGGTGGAAATTGTTTTGCTGTGTGATGATTATTCATGCAACTAACCTCTCATTATCCGGAGGTAAAAAAAGTGTTCAATAACAGGGTATATTTTTGGTGCTTTTCCTTGAGACCTAGTTCCTTTGTACAAATAGTTAATTCCTTCAGTGCTTTTACTACTATTCCTGAAAATGCGTATTTATTTATGATTTCTTCAAAAGTTTGTAGCGCTAAATCATATTCTTTTTGTTGTAAGAGCACTTCGCCAATGTAAAATTTGGCGCGAACCTGGACTTGTTTGATTGGAGATTTTTCCAATTCTTGGAGCAATTGGATGGCACTGCCATATTTTTGTTGAGAAATAAGTTCGCGGGCCTTTTTTAATTGATAAATTTCATCTTCTAAAGGCCTTGCTTCATTTGGCCTTACTTCATTTGGCCTTACTTCTTTTGGTCTTAATTCGCTTGGTGGATTTGTTGGTTCTGGTAGTTTATGCGCTAAAGATTCTGTTGTTTGTATTTTTTGGTATTCATGTTGCAAGAGCTGGTACTTTTCTAATAGTTCATTGTACTGATAGCGGGAAACGTGTTCTTTTTCTTTAGGCGCCTGAGGGGCCTGAGGAGAGCGAGTTAACCATGAACAACTATTGCTTAAAATTAGTAATAATGGTAGGCAAAATGGGAATAACATTTATCGTTAGGTCCTTTTAATATATATCTATGGTCACTGATTTAATTTTAAGTCACCCCCAGTCGAAGTCAAATCAATTTAGATTGGGGTAAATTTGAACAAGGTTTCAAAGCTTTTTAAGGGTTTTTATATGTTAGATTATTCGCAAGTAGTAACTATCCTTGGTGATAGAGATGGTAGAGGTGATAAAGCTGAGAGATATCTTTTTAGTAAGGAATTGTTGCTAATACGTTTAAGGGTAAGTAAAAGAGATTCAGTTTTGGCATATTTTATTTTAGAAGCACATGAAGGGATCTGCTTATTCTCTACAACCGAGGAGAGTATCAATTCCCCTTGGTCTCGGGATTTAGAGATTAAATGTACCAGAGAGTTTACTGATGATTTGTTATTATTGGTCGATGATTTGCAACGTTTGATGGCAGTAGAGGTGTTAGCGGCCTCCTTTGTTGTCGATGGAAAAGAGTAATAAAAGAGTATTGAAGAGGAATAAAAATGGATCCTTGGATTTTGGCAATTCGTCCCAAAACCCTCCCGGCCGGACTGGCGCCGGTCATTTTGGGCCTGGCCTATGGGTACTGGAGTTGTAAGCATTTTGATATTGTGGTGGCAGTTGCCACTGTTGCCACCGGGTTGTTGTTGCAAGTGATAGCAAATCTGAACAATGATTATTTTGACTTTTTTAGTGGGGTGGATAATGGTGAGCGTTTAGGTCCGGTGAGAGTTACTGCTAGTGGTTTGTTGGCAGTGGCAAAAGTGAAGAGGGGGATAGTTTTGGCCCACTTGATGGCCCTATTATTAGGGAGCTATCTTGTTGTTGTCGGAGGATGGACGATTTTTTTTATCGGGATTTTATCGCTACTTTTTGCTTATCTTTATAGTGCTGGTCCTATTCCTCTTTCTCACTATGCACTAGGTGAATTTTTGGCCTGGTTATTTTTTGGAGTGGTGGCCGTGGGGGGAACTT
>JADGBS010000211.1:2336-3909 GCA_015231325.1 Oligoflexia bacterium
TTTTTTTATATGCTTCCGGTCCTGGATTTGTTTCTGCCGCAATTATGGCGGTTAATAATTTACGCGATCGTGTGCCCGACTCCAAACGTGGGAAAATAACTTTGGCGGTGATTCTTGGTGAGCGCGGTGGTGCGCTGCTTTGTTGCTTTTTTGTGGTGAGTTCACTATTAGTACCGATTATTGCTTATTATGGTGATCCTCACTTGCAGGGAAATACTGCGTTATTACTTCCTCTTTTGGCCCCGCTTTTTTTTGCCAAAACCTGGAATATACTCCTCTGTCATGGTTTTAGGGGTGGATCCTCTGCTCAACAGCTGAATTTGGTGCTGGCGTCGTTGGGAGTTTATCTGCTAATCTATGTATTGTTGTTATCAGTTGTCTTTATTCAGAGATCCTAACCGGGGTGGTCATCAATGAAATTTTTAAAACAGACAGAGTTGCTTGATTTGTCGTTTAGTTATCATTATTACTTGTTACCACTGACCCAGAAGTTGCCAATACGTGGAATTGAATCTAACGGTATATCTACTAGAGAAGGAATTTTGATTAAGGTCTGCGACAAGGATGGATATAGTGGATGGGGAGAGTGCTCTCCACTACCGGGACTGCACTTAGAAAATTTGGATGATTGTTATAATCTTCTAGAAGAGTGGAGTGCTGATTTTCAAGAAGTGAAATTTTGTCCCAAAAATTTTGATCCTGGTTTACCATTAGCAGGACTTGTAGCGGAAGCGGAAGAAGAGACTGATGACGAAGAGATCGAAGAAGATGATGATGGTGATGAATATGAAGGTGAAGAAGATGAAGATGCTGGTCCTGAACAAGATCTTCCTAGCGTTTTGCTTTATGCCTTTGAGCAGGCATTGTGGAGTTGGTACTGCAATCGTTATTCTAAAGAGATGACCCAAAAGGCGCAGAATAATTTTTTAGTTCTTCCCTCATCCACATCCCCACTTAAGGTTGCGATCAATCAGCTGGTTTTGGATATGGATAACTTTGTTCCGGAAGTGACTGGCGAGGGCGAGAGCGAGGGCGGCAGTAAATTTTTCAAGATCAAGCTTGGTAGTGCTTCGGTAGAGAAAGAGCTGTCGCGTTTAGAGAACTTTTTTCTGCGTTTGAATAAATTTTATAAAGAGTTAGGTACGGAGCTTGATTATAAAGTTGTTTTGGATGCGGCAGGGGCATTTGATTTGAGTTCGTTGGAAAAATTTTGGCAAGGAATTTCTTCGTTGATCAAAAAACAAATAATTAGCGCCAGTAATTTGCAGTATATCGAAGATCCTTTCAAAAATAGCGAATTGCTCTCCTCCCCTCAATTGCGTGAGTGGGGTATCCCTGTAGGCATTGATGATCTCCTTCTCGATTTTATTGATCATCAAGGAGATGTACAGATTAGTAAGATTCCTTCTAGCGTGGTAGCTTTAGTGATAAAACCGACGCTCTTGGGGCTATCGGTTACCGTGAGAATATTGAGGACTCTTGCTGAATCTGGAGCGCTCCAGAATATGCAGGTAGTATTGAGTAGTACTTTTGACAGTGCTCTGACTATTGCCACTCTGGCCATGCTAACTCA
>JADGBS010000211.1:3922-6684 GCA_015231325.1 Oligoflexia bacterium
TTATTACCTGCGAGCGAAATTAGCGGCCGCAAAATTAGCGGCAGTGCTCATGGGTTGGATACATTAAAATATTGGAAACAAGATATCGTTAAAAATCGACAAAAAATTTTAAAAATTGAAAAAGGAGTGCTTTCTTTGGAGGAGGCATTTTGGAAAATGCAGATAGATGAAAATTTGATTTCTGGAGGTTCTTTGCATGCCTAGGGCGAAAAAACGAGCGGAACAGTTCTTATTACCCGCAGAGTTTCTGCGCGGAAATGGACAGTTGGCGCTTTTTACTGATGGTGCCTGTCGTGGTAATCCGGGAGTGGGGGCCTGGGCATTTTTGTTACAAAAGAAAGACGGTACTATTGCTGCGGAAAAGAGTGCGGCCGTTGAGTTTACTACCAATAATAAAATGGAATTGACTGCAGTTATTAAAGGGTTGGAATTTTTAGCTGGGCATACGGAAGAATGCGAAGTAGAAATGGAAGATCTTTTTTACCTTTTCAGTGACTCGCGTTATGTGGTTGATGGCCTGGCATCCTGGTTGCCAGGTTGGAAACGTAGAGGGTGGAAAAAGGCAGATGGGAATCCCCCAGAAAATTTGGATTTATGGAAAAAACTAGATCAACTAAAACAACAGTTTAAAAAAATTGAATTTGTTTGGGTGAGAGGGCACGCAGGACATCCACAAAATGAATATTGTGATCAACTATGCAATCAACGTTTGGACAATATGAAAATGACATGAAAATGACATGAAAACGACATGAAAATGACATAAAAAAGCGGTAGTTCTCAGTAGAAAACTGCGGTAGAATCGCCTCCTTTTATTTTGCTAAAACAATTTGCAGAAACAAAAGGAAAAAAAGATGAATAAAACGGGCGGTTCTAGTTCTAGATGTTTTTGTTTTTCTTTGTGGTTGCTATTAATGCTGTCATTAATGTTGTCATCAATTGATGTCGGTGCCAATAGTTCGGGTCTTGCTCCATTGTTATCTAGATCTTTGCAACAGATGCGTTGGTTGGAAGTCTGTTTGATGTACAAAGATTTTTCACCACTGATTACTCCAGTGTTGTTAACAAAACGGCAAAGAGATCCGCTCACCTGTGCAGATGTCTATTCGAGTATACTGTGCTCAACAGGTTGTTGTGGCGAGACTGCTGCAATGATTTCTGACTTATTTGATCCCAGCGAAAAATTCAAGCAGAAGTTTGATAACTATAATCCCTACGACAATATGCACACGAATGAGGGTATGAATGATTTTTTTTCGGTCAATCAGAGCGGAGAAGTGCGTGGATTTGGCAAAGAAGGGTTAAGACGGTTGCGACTCCATTTAAAAAGCGAAGGGGCCGGACCGTTGCTGATAAGAATAAATTTTGGTCCCCATAATTATATTATGGAGCTGCCGATGGCCAATGCCAATGCGCATGTGGTGGGCGGGACACAAATTATGCTTTACCAGTCATACAGCGATGCTAACGGATATAGTTTTTCAGAGTGGCTATCTTATGCTCGTGAGCAGTCTCATTTTGTAGATATTGATGAGCATTTTGATAGTCTTATACATATGAGAGATCTGGCACACGAGAGTAAAATGAGGGAAAATACAAAATATCTTTTGTCTCTGCTTTTTGACACTTATCTACGACCTGTTTATGAACACTTAAATCCGGGGACGCCGGTGCCAGTTGTCAACGTTAATAGGATGCGGGGCCTAAGTCTTCCTACCGACGACACTATCAAATTCGTTGGGATAAAATACAACAAGCTCGCAGTTCAAAGTAGCATTGAACAAAAAGTTACTGAGTGTCTTACTAAAGAAAAAGTTTTACGAATGATCAACAGAAACTATAATGACGAGGCCGGCCTGTGTGCTGGAAAAAATTTTTCATTGAGAGAGTGTTTTCGGTTTGAAAGTGAACAGCGACCGCTGGTATTTATTGAAGAAAATAGCAATCGGGTAGTTATGTGGCGCTAAGGTACCACCATTCTTTGACTGGCGGCGGGCAGATATTTCTCCCAATGGATAAACCGTTGGAGATGTCCATTTAAGTTGCCTTTTTGTTGCGATGGATCCGATCCAATGTACATTTTTTCGTAGTAGATGGGGGTAGCGTAAACATTCGCGTAAGAGGTGGATTCGTGTGTATTACCTTGTTTGGATATGCTATGAGAGAAATACCCATTCTTAAATCCCGAAGTTAAGGTAAATACCCCACTGGAATTGGCCTCTGTCGCATTGAGTCCGATTTGCGTAGATGGGGTAGGTGAATTGTGGATTACGAAATCGAGCGAAGATGTAGCTCGTGAAAAAGTGACCAGTAATTCATTATAAGGAGTTGATGATGCGAGAATTGTGGTTTGGGTCGCGTTACTACTAGTTAGAGGATACTCGTTCCACCAACGCACTAACATGGTATCTTCGCTGTGGTACGACGGTCCAGCGGTTCCCGTGGGATTGTAGCTGATGCTGTCACCAACGCGCGACTGTATTGAGGAATAGGGGCTAGGTGTAGGGTAGATGTACGATGATGGCACGTACCCGTTTTCTAATTGGGCACCGAAGAAATACATGCTACCAGTTGCCAATGCTTGGGGAGTTGGTGGCGAGTTTGAGGTGATCATACTGTCGGAAATGGCGTAGGCGGGATATATTCTTACTTCGATGGGCGTAGCGTTAGCATAGTTGTTGTTGTTCGCTACGGCCCACAGTCGGTACCACCCATTGTTGTAGGGTTTAATTCCACCTGCGTAAATGGCAGTCGACACCGAC
>JADGBS010000212.1:0-6170 GCA_015231325.1 Oligoflexia bacterium
ATAGAAAAACTTGTCTACAAAATTGCCTCACTACTAAAAAAAGATATCACTGTTGAAACCGATAACGTCAGACTGAGACCAGAAAAAAGTGAAGTAGAACGATTATGGGGAGATAACAGCAAAATATGTAGAATGACTAACTGGACACCTCAATATGATCTAAACTCGGGACTGACAGAAACTATTGAATGGTTCCGCTCGAAAAAAAATCTAGAAAAATATAAGGCACAAATCTACAACCGTTAAATCTACAAACATTAACAATGGATGATAAGGAATAGAATAATTATATGCAAGCACTTATTCTAGCAGGAGGAAAGGGAACTCGTCTTCGGCCGTTTACCACTAACATTCCCAAACCGCTTGTGCCTATAGATGACATGCCCATATTAGAAATTGTTCTTCGACAACTTAAACACCATGGTTTCAATGAGATTACTCTCGCCATCAACCATCTAGCAGACCTCTTCGTTGCATTTTTTAAGGATGGAAAAAAATTAGACCTAAATATTAACTATTCAATTGAAGATCATCAGCTAGGTACCGCTGGTCCACTAAGCATTGCTAACCTAACTTCCGAAAATTTTCTTTTAATGAATGGGGATATATTAACTACACTTAATTACAAAGACCTTTACAGTTATCATATCGAAAATAGAAATGATGTAACTATCGCTGTGCACAAAAAGGAAATTAAAATCGATCTTGGTGTATTAAAAATTGAAGGAGGGCGACTAACAGATTATATTGAGAAACCTCAGTATTTTTTCGATGTAAGTATGGGCATTTATGTCATGCACCGCAGAATCATAGAATCAATTCCTCACAATCAGCGAATGGAGATGCCTGAACTGATTTTGAAACTAAAAAAAGAAGGTAGGCAAATTGGTTGCTACTATAATGATCACTACTGGTTGGATATAGGAAGAATGGAAGACTACGAAATCGCCAACAATATCTTTCAAGGAAAACGTGAGGAGTTCTTACCTCGGTGAAAAAAATTCTAATTTTAGGCATAAGCGGTTTCATCGGTAGAAATTTATTAGAATTTATTTTTTCTCATAATCTTCATTCGCAATACCACTTTATTGGCGTTGATAAAAACCCGAACATCTACCCCCTTGATCCCCTTCCCCTACATGCAACAACCTCCTCCTTTGAATTTATCACGCTTAATTTGTTGGATTTTCCCTCCTTAGTAGATTTGGTGGCCAATCTGCGTCCTGATTACATCATAAACTTAGCAGGAACATTCGTAAGCGAAGATTGGGAAACACTTGTAAAAGTAAATGCTACTCTGCCTAAGGTGATCATTGAAGCGTGTCTTCAACATCATCAGCAGATTGAAAAAATTCTATTAATAGGATCTGCCGCTGAATATGGAATACCTTATGCATGCCCAATAAAAGAAGATTCCGAATTACGCCCTATAAATCTTTATGGATTATCCAAAGTTTTTCAAACTAATATTTTTAACTACCTTAAAACAAAACACCAAGTTCCCGTGGTTATGGCCAGAACCTTCAATATTATCGGCCCAAATCAATCCAATTTCCTTTCTGTAGGAAATTTTATCTCTCAATTAAAAAAAATTTCTCCTAATATATCTCCCAACGGGGAAATTTTCGTCGGTAATTTGGATAGCAAGCGCGATTTTCTGGATATAAGAGACGTAATTCAAATGTACTTTAATATCCTCTTTAAAGGTGGCGTAGGGGAGATATACAATGTTTGTAGTAAGCAATCTATAAATATTCAGGCCATACTAAAAAATCTGATTAAAATTTCACAGAAAAAAGTAACAATAATTAATCAGAATAATTATTTTACCAACAACACGACCAAAAGCAGTACCACTGCCGATATTATACAAGGGGATAACAGCAAAATTACAGAACACAACTTAGGCATTATGCAATTAACACCCCTTATGGACTCGCTTGAATATGCCTATTCAAGAACTTTAATCTGATTTAATCGTTTAATCGTTTAATCGTTTAATCGTTTAATTATTTAATTATTTAATTATTTAATCATTTTTTAGAAATTTTTATTTTATTCGTAAAAATCACTACTCCACAAGCAGAATTTATACTATGATAACTTTGTTATCACTAATAATTATACAGATTAATTTCATAAAATATTTATTAGTTAATGCTAGATAAATTTTTTATTTACCTTAAGGTTAATGGTGGGATGTGGATACGTTTATCCATCAACTTATAAAAAATATTTTTTCGCTGTTCATTACCACATCTCTTACTTCATATTTTGTATTATTACTAGTCGCATTCTTATCGAGTTATGCCCTTACACGATTGACAATAAGGATATGCGTTCATTACAAGCTTCTTGCATATCCTTCCCAATCTAGATGGCACAGAAAACCAACCGCGCTATACGGGGGAATTGCCTTTGTCTTTGTAACGCTAATTTTCTCAAGCATGTGCCTATACTTTCAGTGGAGAGAGATCCTAAAATTAAGCTTTTTAAAAACTTTCCCTATCTTCTCTACTTCGCCACCCTTCTCCCTTCCTGCTGCCAATTCGCCATACTTGGGACTACTATTTGGTTCTTTTACTATCTTTGTATTCGGCCTAATCGATGACATTACAAAGCTCAAACCTCACTATAAGCTGTTAGGTCAATTATTTGCTATTGCTATTGCCACCTACTTTGGCCTTACCATGACATTTTTCGAATCACCAATTCTTGCGCTCTTCCTCACTATCTTTTGGTTTTTAGGGATCAGCAACGCATTTAACCTTTTGGATAATATGGATGGACTTGCGGCAGGGATGGCCATCGCCGCCGCTATCACAGTGGCGACCCACTCCTGGATGCAAAAAAATATCACCGTTACAATACTGGCGCTCATCCTTACTAGTGCACTCTTGGGATTTTGGATTCACAATAAGAATCCAGCGAAAATATTCATGGGCGATTGTGGCAGTCAATTCCTTGGTTTCTTTTTGGCCGGACTATCTATTCTTGGAACTTGGAGGGATGCCTCTAATTTGCTGATTACACTACTATTGCCAGTATTGTTTTTAGCAATTCCTATATTTGATACAACTTATGTGTCAATTATGCGAAAATTTCATGGCCGCAAAATCAGCGAAGGAGGCAAAGATCACCTTTCACACCGTCTAGTAGCACTAGGCCTTAGCGAACATCGCGCTGTAAACATCCTTATTTTGATTGGTCTTGTTATTGGAATTAGCACCGTCTTTGTTTTGCACAATTATAATATACTTTTAGTTTGGGCGTTGGTGCCATTGGTTATTATTACTTTTATTGTTCTAGGCCTCTACCTATCTCAAATAAACATATATAACTCTCCCGCCAAACTTCCCATACCTATCCCTACATTAATACGTTCTTACGTTGATCTCTTTAAATATCAAATTAGACGTTGGAATCCAACCGATAGAGAAGGCCTCCTTAGATTTGATTTCTATGTAGCATATAAGCGCCGTTTCCTTGAAGTCATTAGCGATATCACCTTGCTATTTTTGGCCCTTTTATTTGCTTATAACCTGCGTTTTGAAAAATCGTTTTCAGGAGACTACAGCAAACAATTTACCAATACAGTCGTATTCTTTGTCTCTATCAAAATGGCAGTTTTTTTCTGGAACGGCAACTATCGCGGTGAATGGAAATACATGGGAGTGGCAGACCTATTATCACTTATAAAATCATCAATCTTAAGCTTCTTTTTTATTGTCACATTTGTAGCACTTGTTTATCACTTCGATAACTTTTCTCGCTCAGTGCTGATTTTAGATTTTCTTCTAACAATTATGTTCCTTGGAGGAGTTCGTTTGGCAATTCGTGCCTTCACTGAATATTTATTCAATCACCGAAAAGATTATATTCCTGTAATATTGTATGGAAATGATAAAGACGAACTATATTTAACATTGAAAAAATTGAAACTTAAAATGGATCCTTCTCAAAAAAGTAGACTTTATAAACCAATGGCAATATATTATGAATCGGGAGTGCCTTCTATGTCTGGCGCAATAGAAGCTTTTTCTTTGCAAGGAGTAGAAGTAGTCAACGATAAAAAACGCTTATATAGCATATTAGAACAAAAAGGAATAAAAAATATTTTGTCGCTAGAACCAGTAAACAAGTCAATCTTGCTACAAGAGTTATATTCAAAAGGACTAGATATAAAGGAATCCCACATTGTCGTTTAAATGTCTCATAAGAAATTTCAACAAAAGGGCCAATGTTCATGAAAGTACTTATCACCGGCGGAGCAGGATTTATAGGTAGTCACCTCTGTGACCAATTAATCGATAAACATGAAATTTTTGTAATTGACGATCTCTCTACCGGACAAATTGAAAATATCGAACACCACAAATCTCGTAAAAACTTTCATTACGTAATCGATTCCATCACTAACAAATCGCTACTGCGCGAACTAATTGACAAATGTGATGTAATATATCACTTGGCAGCGGCAGTTGGAGTTAAACTGATAGTAGAAAAACCGGTGCATACTATTGAAACCAATATTTACGGAACTGAACTTATTTTTAAATTTGCAGCACTAAAAAACAAACGGATCATAATCGCCTCTACTTCAGAAGTATATGGCAAAAGCAGCAAGGTTCCATTTTCGGAAGATGATGACCTAGTACTAGGACCAACTCATGTCGCACGCTGGAGTTATGCATGCTCGAAGGCCATCGACGAATATTTGGCACATGCGTATTGGAACGAGAAACGGATTCCAGTAACCGTTGTACGGTTTTTCAATACTGTCGGACCAAGACAAGTGGGGCACTACGGAATGGTTATTCCTCGCTTTGTGCAGGCCGCACTAAAAAACGAAGACTTGATCGTTTACGGCGATGGAGATCAGTCTCGCTGCTTTGCCCACGTAAAGGATATTGTGCAGGCCTTGGACAATCTGATGGAGATACCGAAGACCTATGGAGAAACCATCAATCTCGGACAACCGGAAGAAGTTAGCATTAATGAACTTGGCGTGAATATCATCAAAATGTGTGAATCGCGATCAAAGATCAGACATATTTCGTTCGAAGAAGCTTATGGACGCGGCTTTGAGGATATGAAAAAAAGAATTCCTGATATCAGTAAAGCAAAGCGACTATTCAATTTTCAACCCCGATATTCACTAAAAGATATACTGAATGATACTATCGGTTACTACAAAACGCGAACATGCACATAAACTAGTATCGGCATGCTTATTCAGATGCTTCAGCACAGAGGTATATTTCATCAGTGAAGTCCTTCTCCACTAGCTGGAATTTAGATTTGCAAACAGAGCAAAATGCATGCGACTTGCCCAAAGTCAGTTTAACTCCACAAACACAAATCCATCCACGAATTCGTGCAGGATTTCCATATACGAGGGCATATGCGGGCACATCTTTTGTCACTACACTTCCCGCACCAACAAAACAGTACTCGCCGAGTGTGATTCCACATACAATGGTAGCATTGGCACCTATCGATGCCCCCTTTTTTACTCGCGTCGTTTTGTATTCGTCGCGTCTGATAACATGACTTCGGGGATTTATAACATTGGTAAAAACCATTGAAGGCCCCAAAAAAACATCGTCTTCACAAATTACTCCTGTATATACGGAAACATTATTTTGAATTTTTACATTATTACCCAATAAAACATTTGGAGAAATCACCACATTTTGTCCAATATTGCATCTCTCGCCTATGTGACAATTTTCCATTATGTGGGTAAAATGCCAAATGCAAGAATTGGTACCAATTTCACATGGGGTATCTATATAACAAGATATGTGTGCACGAACTCCCTTTTTCAAAAACTCTTCGTTGAACTCAACATTTTTTTTAGTAGTGTTTACAGACATAGAACATCCTATAAATAAATTTTTCGTTCCTCTGCTGAAGAGAGGTAAATAGCTGAGATAATTTCCAGAGATTTTCTCCCCTCGAATCCATCGACGAATTTAAAATTCATTCCATTCATGGCCTCAAAAATATTCACGTAATATCCATAATGCCCACATCCATAAACATCAGGAATTTCGTTATTCATATTCATTATAGATTTATCATCATCATGATAATCCTTAAAATCCCAATGCTCTATTTTATTCAAAGCAATTCCGCCAATTTTTACGGTTCCTTTCTCCCCCATT
>JADGBS010000212.1:6229-6671 GCA_015231325.1 Oligoflexia bacterium
ATTGAGCGTGCACAAAATATCATTTTTTAATTCAATGATCGCAGCACCAGAATCCTCAACCTCAATTTTGCGTGCAAAATTTTTAGTAGTTGCTAAAACCGATTTTGCATTTCCAAAAAGATAATAGATCATATCAACATAATGACCCGCCTGATTTGTAAATGCACCACCATCCATCTCCTTTGTGCCACGCCAATTTGCCAAATCATAATATTCTTGAGTTCTGCTCCAGAAAACATTGACGTTCGCTTGATAGATTCTTCCAAATCGCCCCAGATCTATCGCCTTTTTCAAAAATTTAATAGTTTTATTTAAACGATTCTGTTTTACAACAAACAAAGATGTTCCATTGGCGCTACATTCATAAATCAACCTATCTGCATCTTTTAATTGCACTGCCATAGGCTTTTCCGTAAGCACCGCAATTTTTCTTTGCGCGGCC
>JADGBS010000213.1 GCA_015231325.1 Oligoflexia bacterium
TTAATAGATGGGTTCACTTCTTGTAGGATTATTTTCAGAGCACCAATGGAAAATTGGATTTCCAGTAAGGCCAGCAGCAGTGAAAATATTAAAGTTATGATGAAGATAAACACGGCAAAAATAAATATGACAAGTATGATGGCAGGTATAATGAATGCTGAAACTATGGCAATTTTTCGTCGCGAATTTCGTGGCTATTTCACTACGCCCGTAGGATATGTTTTTCTTATCGCCTTTCTCGTGGGTGTTGCACAAGTAACATTTGAACCAGGCAAAGGAAGTTTTTTCCTAATGAGACAGGCCGATCTTCGAATATTTTTTTCCTACTTACCATGGTTTCTTCTTTTCTATCTATAAAAATTTCCCCGAAGTTGGGGGTCAAGAATCCAGTGATCATTCTAATAGTAGTGGATTTGCCTGCTCCGTTAGGACCGAGAATGCCCAAGACCTCACCTCTTTTAACACTAAACGAGATGTTATCTACCGCCACAAGTTGACCATAGACTTTTCGTAAATTTTTTACTTCTATCATGCGACTATGCTCCTAAGTAAAGTGACTCTTAAAAAAGTTGAATTAGTTAGTCAGTTTTAGTTAATTTAATTTCGTAATATTTGTAAAACGTTACATAAGAAGCGTCACACTTCTTCCTGCACTTTTTTGTATGTGATCAAAAGATTGCTCTGTCAATGCTAAATATCAAAATTATAATTACACCTTTTTAAGGTGGTCCATGTTGGTCAGGCATTAGGCCGAGCTGTAGCTGCAAGCTGTAATTGCAAGCTGTAATTGCAAGCTGTGGCCGCAATAAAATCAAGGTTTGGAGGTTAAGACCAATAATTGTTGTATTATCGGGTGTGATTGGTATAATTTTTGTAATAACCATAAAATATCTTTGCCATCAAATATTAAATAATTACCGAGTGTTGTAATTGTATTGATGATTGATGATTGATGTAAAGTGGTGATTTATGAGAGGGTACTTTTATGCATGGTAATATGTATGGTAAATTTTTTGTAGTTGCAATAATATTGTTTTTTTTGCACCTGTCTCTTTTTTTTCAATCACTTGAAGCCGGAACCTCAGCGATTCTTAAGAACAAAGAATTTTCAGAGAAAAAACAAAGTAAGGATAATTTTGTCAAAAATACCATTGAGGGTATTGGCGACGACAAACTTAGTTCTGCGTATTATATTGTTCGCAATTCTGCGGAGGTAAAAAATCCATATAGTATTCCTGAGTACAAAGTTGATAAATACAAAGGCAATTTTTTCACTTTAAGGACATACTCCAAAATATATTATTTTCAAACTCTCGCTTTACTTAACGAATGGCTCATAAAATACAAGTATCCACCAATGGATTTGGGAAGTGCCCTTTTTGGAAATCCGATTTTACAGACGGCC
Organism: Oligoflexia bacterium; assembly: GCA_015231325.1. Lineage (GTDB taxonomy): Bacteria > Bdellovibrionota > Bacteriovoracia > Bacteriovoracales > Bacteriovoracaceae > JADGAN01. The sequence goes on from JADGBS010000213.1 coordinate 1,406, forward strand.
TTAAAATTGATGATTGCGCATCAATCGAAAGTTTTTACAATTTTAGGACAAGGCATTAATAAAAATATCATATATAGAGAGATAGAGCGTTACACAAATAGTTTTTCTAATTATTTTTTTCGAGAGAATTGGAATAAATTTCGACTTTATACGGGCTATGTTATTGATGGTGTTGGAAAAAATGCTTGCAATGGAAATGTTGATACTACTTGGGGTTTAGACTGTTCTGGGTTCACCAATTTAGTGTATAAGATGAATTCACTTTGTTTTCCGCGAATGAAAAGTGACGATATGTGGCCCCTTTATGACAATGGAGTTGCCGATCCTTTTAACCCTGGAACCATTAATTCATTTTTTACCATAACAAATTCTCCGTTGCCGGGCGACCTGGTTTTACAAGATGGACATATCGGAATTTATATTAGCAATGGGTTGTCTTTTGGCATGAACGAGCATGGTATATCTGTAGAATATTATAAAAATAGGCCAGAGTCGGCCACTAAACCGTTATTTGTGTATTTGCGATTTAAACAAAAACCAACGACATATCCCCCTGCTTGTGTCGTTGATCAGGCTTGTAACTATTGTGAAGAGTATGATCCTGTTAAATATTTTAATCCTTCATATCAACTAGATGTTGATAAAGAGATTTATCGCATAAAATATAAGCAACCGCTCTATTACACCTTAGTAGATAATGGAAATGGAGGGAGCACTGCAATCGCAAAGGACCAGTATAATTATGGAAGTGGTGTTAATCTTTGTTTAGCAAAGGAACAGCAGTAGTGCGAGTGTTAGTGTGCGGGAGACTCCATAGGGACATATGGAGGAGCTATATGTTGTGTCTTTGATTAAGATTGGTCTAACGGTGAGTTTGATGTTTCTGTCGATGAGTAGAGAGAAGTATTTTTCGCTTTAATAGATGGGTTCACTTCTTGTAGGATTATTTTCAGAGCACCAATGGAAAATTGGATTTCCAGTAAGGCCAGCAGCAGTGAAAATATTAAAGTTATGATTGCTGCTATGAAGGAAACAGTGCCCATTTCGTTCTTATCAATTAAGAAGAAAAGCATGGAGATCAGCGAAAAGACAAAAGATAATACTCCTAAAAATTCCATGAGCTGAATAATTTTCAATCTTTTTCTTAGATTTTTTATTTGTTCCAATGTACCCATGGATTGATCTTTTTGGTATTCAGCGTGTAAATTACGAATTAATTGCGCCAAGGACAGAAACCGACTGTTGTATGCTAAAAACAGCAGAGAGATAGCGGAAAAGAGTAGCCCTGGGGTGGTGATTGTGATGTTCATAGAATCATTACTCCCGATTTTTATGTGTTGCATTGTAAATACTTATTTTGCATTTTATAAATTTATGTGTAGTATGCATAGATTTAGTTTTTTGGTAATAGAATTGTTAGTAAGAGAATCGCTGGTGATGGAAGGAGGTTTGTAGAATGAATTTTCTTGGACGGTACTTGCTGTTTTTTCGGTTTTCATGTATTGCCAGTATAATTTTCTTTGCACTGCCGTCTTTTGCTTTAGTCGATATCAGCAATCATGGTCATATTTCTCACGTTGTTATAAGTTCTGTCGTTAGGCCTACCGTGCCTCATAACTTCGGTACATCAAAAATGGTGAGCTTAACCTTGAAATTCAATTCCGCGATAGAGAAAGCTGTAGCAAATTCCCATAGAATAAAAATGGCCGATAATGATCTTTTTTCTACGGAGGCGAGGGCCGCGGCAATACGATCGCAACTTTATCCAAAGTTGATTTTAGATGCAGGGTACAAGTATTTGAGTAATATTCCTGAGATAAAAATTGGTAATAATACCCAGAAGTTGGGCGATAACAATAACTATACAGTAGGTCCAACTCTAAGTTACACTCTGCTTGATTTTGGTAGCATAAAGAAAAGCAGCGAAAGTGCTGAATTTTGGGTACGAGGCAAAAAAAATGAACGTGACGCCATACAAAATGATGTCTCTACTTTGACCAAAATTACGTATTTTAAGGTTCAGTTGGCAGCACAGAAATTGAGATTAGTTCTAGATTCTTTAATCTTGGGGCAAACGCAGAAAGAAGACATTGACCAGCGGTATCGTGCGGGAGTTTCTAGTGCGCTGGATGTGATGTTGGCCAACAAACAATTACTAGACTTTAAGTTGAAGTTATTGGAATCTCAGACTTCTTTTACAGAAGAACTTACCGATTTACTCTATCTTATTGGGTATGGGTACACACAGGGGCATGGGGACGGATGTGTTGGACATAACGAGGGTTCTGATAATTCTTGTGATTCTGAAAATAGAAATAGAAATAGAAATGAAAATGAAAATGAAAATGAAAATGAAAATGAAAACATTGTAAATCAGTTAAAAAATTTGAAACCTGTGGAATCATCGTTGTTAAGTTTATGGCCGATGGATGTTTCTCGTCCAAATTTTTCTGTTACGCTAGATATTTTGGATGTTCCTAATGATTTTGTCAGAGATCTTCCATCTTCCAGTATGAAATTTTCTAAAAATTTTTCTGCTAATGACAATAAAGTGTCTTATCCTCATCTTAATCATCCACGACTTAATATGTACGAGAATTACTCGTTATCGTTAGTGTCATCGGCCGATAGTGCTAAAAAGGAAAATTGGCCCAAATTAGTATTGACTGGCAGAAGTAGTATTGATTACCCAAATAACACAAAACTAGAGTCATTCAACCAAAATATGATTGGAGTTGCACTAACTTTTCCGATTTTTGATGGAGGGAGAGTTGGTTATTTGCAATTACAAAAAATAAATGAAGCAAATTATTATGAGGAGCAGTTTGCGTCAATGAAAAATGAACTACAACGAGAACTGGATAAAGCATTATCAAAAAAGGAACTTTTGTTTTCAGAGTTAAAAATTGCGAGGGAAGGAGTAGATGAATCCGAAAAAATTGCAACACTGATCTATAAAACATATAAATCAGGGAAAGTTAATTATTTAGATGTTCAAAATTCCAATTTAAGATTACTTGAGTGGAAAGTACAATTAGCATTAATTAAAACACAAATATTGATGCAAAATGCAACCATTGAAAGTATGACGGCTGTGGTGAGATAATAATTTTTGAAAATTATGTGGAAGAGTATAGCTAGATAGATACATATGGCGTGCGTGAATGTATGTTAATGTGTGTAAAAGTGTATGAATATGAAAAACGAGAGAAAATAATGAATAAAAAAACAGTATATAATAAAAATTTTTTTAATAATGTAAAATTATTTTTTTTGACGTGTGCAATAGTCATGCTTCTTATCCCTTCAGGATGGGGAATGGGGGATATAAAATTACGTGGTTTTTTTTCAAAGAGAAAATTTTCAGGTTTTTCATATATTGGTACAGTGGAAGTGGTAAAAGTAGATTTGTCTTCCAGAGTTTCTTCGGTTATTTCTTCAATTTTAGTGAAAGAGGGTGATGAAGTTAATGCAGGAGATACTTTATTATCAATGTCTTGTGAAGATTTTAAAATTATCGAAGAGTTAGCTAAAAACGATTTTGAAAGGGCCGCCAAATTGATAAAGCAGGGTTCTATTCCCAAGGAAACATTTGAACATGCTAAGTTTAAATATGAAGATGCTAAATTAAGAATTTTATGGTGCACAATAAAATCTCCATTGAAAGGCACGATTTTGAATCGCTATAGAGAGCCGGGAGAATTAATTTCAACGGGGACCAAAGTATTTACTCTGGCCAATTTGGATGAAGTTTACGCCTATGTTTATGTAGAGGAAGCAATTGTTGCTAAATTGTTGTTAAAGCAAAAAGTTATGGTGAGTATTCCTGAAAAAAATAATCAGGAAGTTGAAGGGTCGATCATTAAGATTAATGAGGAGGCAGAATTTACCCCCAAGAATGTGCAAACAAAAGAAGAGAGAACTCGTTTGGTGTATGGAATAAAAATAGGGCTTGCTAACGGCACTAATGGCAAACGAGTGTTAAAACCTGGGATGACTGTGGAAGTGATGTTTCCGGAGTAAATTATGGCGTACTCGGTTGCAGTGAAAAATGTTACGAAGAGAATGAAGGAAAATTTGGCACTTGATTCACTTTCCATTCATTTTCAAGAAGCGAAGATGCATGGAGTTATTGGCCCAGAAGGAGCAGGAAAAACTACGTTGTTAAGAATGCTTGCTGGGTTGTTGCGACCGAATAGTGGCGAAATTACCTACAGTCTATCTGAAATGGGAAAAATTGTTAATGAAGTTACGTTTTCTGTCGTAAAAAATGATTTGGCGTATATGCCGCAACTTCCCAGTTTATATCCGGATCTGTCAGTATCTGAACACTTGGACTTTTTTTCTGAAATATACCAATTAGACAAGAAACTCTATGAACATAAACGGAATGAGTTACTTAAAATTACTCGTTTAGATAAATTTGTCGATCGATCTGCGGGAAAATTATCTGGGGGAATGTACAAAAAACTAGGGTTGATGTGTGTTCTTCTCCGCTCCCCAAAGATTATTTTGTTGGATGAACCGACGAATGGAGTTGATCCTATTAGTCGAAGAGAATTTTGGGAGATGCTCTATAAATTGCTTAAAGAAAATATCCTTATAATTATTTCTACGGCATATATGGACGAAGCCGAGCGTTGTGAAATGGCACATTTATTGCAATCAGGAAAACTTTTGGTTAGTGGAGAACCACGAAAACTTTTGTTGGAGTATAAAACTAAGAATATATGTGAACTTTTTATAAAGCAGACGGCCACTAGTTGAGATATTTGATATGGTTGAAGTAAAAAATTTATCAGTAAAATTTGATGATTTTATTGCAGTCGATAATATTAGCTTTTCTGTCAAAAAAGGAGAAATTTTTGGATTTTTGGGGGCGAACGGTGCGGGAAAAACTACCACGATAAGAGTGTTAAGTGGTCTTCTACGTCCAAGTATTGGTCGTGTGCGAGTGGCAGGGATTGATATCGATGCAGACATACAAAATATTGAAAAAAACATCGAACGTGTTAAGAAAAGCATCGGTTACATGTCTCAAAAATTTACTTTGTATGATGATTTGAGTGTTGATGAGAATTTGCAGTTTACTGCTGGATTACGAAAAATTCCAAAAAAAATTTTTACACAAAGAAGAGATGAGCTTCTTTCGCTGATAGCTTTTCAGAAAAAAACTAACACTTTGATTCGTGATTTGCCTGGTGGCATAAA
>JADGBS010000214.1 GCA_015231325.1 Oligoflexia bacterium
GAAGAAATTGACCATTTACTGAGGAAGAATCTATCTCGCCAAAATCTTGGATGAGATTGGATGTTACGAAGGTGGTGTAGGAAAATCCTTCTCTAAAGTTAAAAGTTATTTTGGAGTCTTTGCTGAGTCCAGAAGAATCATACTGGTCATTGCTCAATGCTGCTGCGTTTTGTCGTGGTGGCTCGTACTTGTCATATTCTTGATTCAAGATGTCTCTGCCCAACCTATTGATGTCGTTATAAGTATTTTCGGTGGCAAATTCTATGTGAAGTCCCTTCTTTTTCAAATCAGCACGTTCTTTGATCCATGGGGGTTCGCTTTCATCGCCGAAATTGGCAAAATCCAGGGAGGATGTTTTTTTCTCTTTACTTCCATTGCCGGTACTAGCATCGGCAGTCGTTGTCTCTTCTGCATCTGAATCGCTATCGAAAGAACCAACCTGTAGTTGCGGCATGGTGGTAGCATCCCCAGTGTCGAATACCAACACCATCTCCGGTTTGATCTCGTGGGGGTTGGTAATGTAGGCATTCAGCGACCACACCTTGGCATAATAAAAACCGCTACCAAATAGCCTTTTAGAGATTCTCCACAAATTATCACTAAGCGTTATTACTGTTAGCTCTCCAATTTTGTAGGTGGGGTCATTGGTGATTGCGACGCTCAATGAAAACAATCAACACGCCATCTACGGTGATGTTGTTTACCTTGATCGTGGGCGAGCGGATGGAGTCGAAGTTGGCAACATCTTTGAAGTTTTTTCTTCTGAAGATGAGGTAGAAGAAAAAAATATCACCAATGACCCCACCTACAAAATTGGAGAGCTAACAGTAATAACGCTTAGTGATAATTTTGCGACAGCACTAGTAACATATAGCGCCAAAGAAATTCCCTTGGGAACAATTGTCACTACCAAAACCAAGGCCAGCGCGATGTTAGCGCAAAAATTCAAAAAAGATATGTCCTCCCAGGAAATAAAAAAATTGGAAAATAAGGCAATGGAAAATGTAGAAGTTGATCTAAATCTTGATGACATCAATAAAAATATCTTGGAAAAGGCCGAAAAAGAGCAGCTTACTGATGAAGAAATGAATGAGGTTTCCAGACAAGAGCGAGAAAAATCGTTCCTAGAAAAAGAGGAAAAAGACTTAAAAGAGTTGGAGCGTTTAGAAAAAGAGGTAGAAAACGCCGAAACTGAGCTAAAATCAGCGAAACTGGATGAGGATAAAATTTTGCAGGATGAGGATCTTAATACGCTAGAAAAGAAGACCAAAGCAACGCCGCGTGAAGTACTTGATGCAGTCAATGAAATTGAAAAGAAAGAAGGGAAACGATTCCTAGACGAAGACTTGAACTCTAAAGATAATCCTTATGGACTAAGTCCCCTTGATGTCGAAGAAATTGATGAGTTGATGCACAGTAGCAAAAACAGTGCGCAGCAGAAAAAGAAGCGAACTGTTGTCGAGTAATTCCGTCAGTGTTATGTAATATCCCATACACGTAATACTTGTAATGCTTGTATACTTGTAATACTTGTAATACTTGTAATGCCTGTAATTCCTATAATGCTTAAAAAAAACCACTATAAGGCCAATCCAAACTTGAATTGTAAAATATATAATAATATAAATAGAAAGTAACAGTATTGAGCAATATATAACGGTATATAGTCTTCCACATAATGATATTAACTGGGAGTAGTAATAATAATGGCGACCAACAAGGCCTTAATCAAGTCACAAAGCAAAAAAAACAGGCCGACAGCAGCAAAGAAAACTACAGCTAAGAAAACTGCAACAAAGAAAGCAGCAGTAAAAAAAACCGCCGCACTCAAATCAAAAACTGAACCCAAACCTAAGCGCAAAGCGGCGACTACGGCCGCTGTTACGCAAGTTGACACCCCTCCTGTTACCATAAAAAAAGGCCTGGCAAACAAAAAGTATGATTTAGTGATTGTCGAGTCACCTGCAAAAGCGCAGACCATAAAAAAATATTTGGGCAAAGGTCACGAAGTCATTGCATCTAACGGTCATATCAAAGATCTACCTAAATCCAAACTCGGGGTGGATGTTGATAAAAAATTTGCTGTGGAAATGGCCATGATTAGTGGCAAAAAAACGGTGGTAGATAAACTGAGAAAATACATCGCCGCCGCTAAGACTATATACCTCGCACCTGACCCTGACCGCGAGGGAGAAGCGATAGCTTTTCACATTGCAGAGATTGCTGAGGAAATTGGCGAAGGAGATAGAGTTAAGCGGGTACTCTTTAACGCCATTACAAGAAACGCGGTTCAAGAGGCAATGAATAATCCGCTAAAACTTAATAAACTTAAATATGAATCACAGAAAGCGCGACGAGTGCTCGATCGCCTTGTGGGGTATAAAATTTCTCCTCTGTTATGGGATAAAATTCAACGCGGTCTTTCCGCAGGGAGGGTGCAATCAGTTGCACTTCGTCTGATTGTAGAACGAGAGGACGAAATAAAAGTATTCGTTTCTGAGCAGTGGTTTTCCATTACCGCTGATTTACTCGCTCCTGCCCAACAGCAACCGTTTAAAGCTGGTTATTACGGAGAAAGCGCCACCAAAAAAACAGAATTGCTCGATAAGAACTTTGTAGATATCATTCTTGCAGAAATCAAAGGCCAAAAATTCAAGGTACTCGATGTAAAAGCAAAGGAAAAGAAACAAAACCCGACCCCACCCTTCACAACATCAAAACTGCAACAAGAGGCAGCTAATAAACTATTTTTCGCGGCAAAAAAAACCATGATTGTGGCACAAAAATTGTATGAAGGAGTGGAGCTCAGTGGATACGGTCCAACAGGATTAATCACGTATATGCGTACTGACTCAGTACGCACGGATCCCTCCGCAATCACAGAGGTCAGAAACTACATCAGCAATAAATACGGGGAAAAATTTCTACCTAACGAACCAATCATCTATAAAAAGAAGGGTGGCGGTAAAGTGCAAGACGCCCACGAGGCAATTCGCCCCAGTTCTCTGGAATTTCCTCCGGAGAAGGTGCGCGGCGACCTTGAGGAAGATGCATATAAGTTGTACGAGTTAATCTGGAACAAATTTGTTTCTTCTCAGATGGCCCCTGCAATCATCGATCAAACCACAGTTTTGTTGGAAGTAAACAAACACTTCTTCAAGGCGGTTGGTTCCGTAATCAAGTTCCCTGGGTATCGAACTATTTATCTTGAAAGTATTTTGGAAAAACGCGCTCGCCGCGGTGGTGGTAATGCAAACTCCGTTACCGGTACTGATGGTAGTGTCGCAGAAAATGATAATGTCGATAATGCCGATAATGCCGATAATCATGATAGCTGCGACATTAATGATTTTGAGAGTTTTGATCGCCCATTACCCGTGTTGACAGTTGGCGAAGAACTCACGCCAGTCAAAGATCCGGAGGCGAAAGAACACTGGACTTCCCCCCCACCTCGTTATAACGATGCCTCCATCGTCAAAGATTTAGAAGAGAAAGGAATTGGACGTCCATCTACATACGCCACCATCATCTCTAACATCGTCGATCGCGGTTATGTGGAAAAAAGGGAAGGACGCTATTGGCCTACCGAACTGGGAAGCATTGTCTGCAAAATGTTGATCGAAAGCTTTCCAACAGTAATGAGCGTCGAATTTACGGCCAACGTTGAGGCCTTGCTCGATAAGATTGAAGAGGGCGAAGCAAAATGGACTAATGTACTTGGTGATTTTTGGTCTTCCTTCGAAAAAACCCTGAAGTTGGCCAAAGAACACATGAAAAATTTAAAAAAGACCCAAATACCTACTGGCCTTCGCTGCAACCGCTGTGGTGAAGGGGAGTACCTGGTAAAATGGGGAAAAAATGGTCGCTTTCTGGCATGCTCCCGTTATCCCGAGTGTGCTTCAACTGAGGATTTTGTAAATCATATAGATGGTTCTTACGAAATTATACCTAAAAAGCTTACCAATAAAAGCTGCCCCAAATGCCAAAAAAGAATGATCGTAAGAAAGGGTAGGTATGGTCAATTCCTCTCATGCGAAGACTTTCCTCAATGTAAAACGACCCTGCCTTTTACTTTAGATATTTATTGTCCCGAATGCAAGACAAATGAAATTGCAGAAAGAAACACTCGCTATGGAAAAGTATTCTACGGTTGTTCCGGTTATCCCAACTGCACATTCGCTATGTGGGGATACCCGACTGCCATGGAGTGTCCTAACTGCTCATTCCCCATCCTGGGCAAAAGAGAGAGCAAACGCGCCGGAGTGTACTATCAATGCCCTAAGTGCAAAAAAACAACAAAAGGGAACGGTTGAGGATTTAATTAATCGCATAAAATAATTTAGGAGGAAACAACATCGTGAAAACAGCATTTTTAATCTTTGCTCAATGGTTGGTGGTCACTATTTCGACATTAGGGTACCCCGGAATTGTTCTCCTGATGGCCATCGAAAGCTCGGTGATTCCGCTTCCCAGCGAATTAATTATTCCTCCCGCCGGTTATCTTATCTCCAACGGGGAGATGAGTTGGGTGATGGTGATTTTTGCAGGGGCAATCGGCAGTCTCCTGGGATCTTACCTAAACTATGCGGTGGCCCGCCACCTTGGGAGACCTTTTTTGCTGCGCTATGGAAAATATTTTTTCCTCAGCGAGGAACATTTGAATCAATGTGATCGTTTCTTTGAAAAACATGGAGAGATCGCCATTTTTATCGGTCGACTCCTTCCAGGAATTCGCCACCTAATTAGCATTCCTGCCGGGATCAGCAAGATGAACCTTTACCGTTTTTCCTTCTACACTACATTGGGTGCCGGGATCTGGGTCAGTGTCCTTGCCTACATCGGTTACATAGTAGGCACCAATCGTGAATTAGTTGATAAGTACCTTTCCACAACCACTGCTTGGGTGTTGGCCTTCTCTGGAGCTCTTGTCGCAATTTATTGGATATATCAGCAAAGGAAGAAAGATCCTGAATCAAAAAGTAACGACAAAAAAGAAAAACGCTGTCTTGCATAAAATGGTACGGGAAGAGGGAATTGAACCCCCGACCTATTGGTTCGAAGCCAATCACTCTATCCATCTGAGCTATTCCCGCAAATATTTAAATGATCAAGATCAACGACTAAATACTAAAGACTGAAGGTGATTATCATTCCATTAAACCAATTTGTCAATCGTTATTCATTGACGAATGAGGTCATGGCAAAATCATAATTGATAATATTCCAAAATGCCGATAGATATTTTGCACGAGCATTACGGTAATCAATATAGTAGGCGTGCTCCCAAACATCACAAGTAAAAAGCGGAATTATCGAGGAAACTGTGAGTGGGGTTTGCGCGTTCTGAGTACTAATGACCTCCAGTGCAGCATTAGTTTTATTTTTTACTAACCACACCCAACCAGAACCAAATGTGCCTAAGGCCGTGTTGGTAAATTTTTCTTTGAAGCTATCAAAATTACCAAAACTTTGCTTAATCGCTTCCGCCAATGGTCCTACTGGCACTTTCCCCGCCGGAGGAGTCAGTGAATTCCAGTAAAATGTATGATTCCATATCTGGGCAGCATTGTTAAAAATTACGCCTTCAGAACTCTTAACGATCTCTTCTAAATTCATTTCTGCAAATTTTGTTCCAACTATTAGCTTATTTAAATTGTCAACATAAGTCTGATGATGCTTGCCCCAGTGAAACTCCACTGTCTCTTTTGAGATATAAGGTGCTAGTGCGTCTACAGCGTAGGGAAGAGAAGGTAATTGGTGTAACATTATTAGACTCCTTATGTATGGTATAAACATTATCTTATTCGTCGGATTATACTTGTTGTCAAGTATTCTGGCCACAATAGTTTTTTTAATATTTGTTAAGATTTCTAAAAGGTTTCCCAAAACATTTCTAATAAACTGCTACACTGCTACACTGCTACACTGCTGAAAAAAAATAGTTGGAAATTTATTGAAAGACTCTAATCAAATGAGACATAATGAGGTGACAGCAGGATAACTATCCTTAACAGGGAAAAGTAACTGAGGAAAACGCAATGTATCGACAATCGACAAGAATTTCAACAGTTTTAAGAATTTCAACAATTTCAACGGTTTCAACAATTTTCTTAATCCTAACACTATTCCTAACTTTACATGGCAATGCCGGCGAAAGTGGCAGCAACAGCACACGTCCAGCATGGATCAACGACCCTATGAGCGAATGTCAAGAGAGCATGGAAATTTGTGCAGTAGGTAGCGGCATGGGAGAGATGAAGGCAGAAGCAAATGCCCGATTGGCCATCGCCCAAATTTTTGAGACTAAAATTCAAGGTAAGAAATCATTTACCAAAAGCACGTCGCAGGAAGAAAGTACTAAAAGTGTAATTGCTACTAGGGCGGGCACGAAGGAGAGTAAAAGCGGCAGTAGTTCTGAACAAAACGTGGCCAGCAGCAGTGTCCAAGAAAGTTCACTCTCACAATTAGATGAAATTACCGATGCCATCGTCGAAGGAGTAATGATCAAGAAAAAGCATCAGGACAAGGATGCAGTCTATGCTTTGGCCGTGCTTGATAAGATAAAATTACAAAAAGACTTA
>JADGBS010000215.1 GCA_015231325.1 Oligoflexia bacterium
CAAAAAATGGTGCGGCAATAGCCGCGCTGAAGAAGAAGAGGGCAGAAAAAGAGGGCGGAGGCGAAGCCAAAACACCCAAACGACACAAACACCAAAACCCACACCAAAACAGCTGCAAAGCAGCTGAAAACGGGCAGAAACGGGCAGAAACGGGCAGAAAAAGAGGGCAGCGGGGGCGGGGGAAAGAAAAATTCAAAAACCCCTGCCGAAAGCCCTGAAGAGCAGCAGGGGCGCAAAAAAAAAGAAAAGGAAAAAGGAAAAGGAAAAGCCCCCGAAAGCCCCGCCCGCAGGGCGTTTTAGCCGTTTCGGCTGATTGTTGAAAAGTTTTGGACGTTTGGCAGTTTTGGACGCTTTGCGACCCTTGAAAAATATCAAAATTTGCGTTTTTCGCAAATTTAAAAAAACCGACGTAACGCCGATGGAACGCCTAAATTGAAAAATTTGCAGAAAAAAGCCTTGAAAATATTTTTTGAGTACGAACGACCGAACCGAAATTTATTGAGGTGAGTCTTGCGCCGTAGGCGCATGTGAGCGAAGCGTTTTTTAGCTATAACGTAGTTGAAGCCGTTTTTTTAAAATTTAGCCGTTGTATCGCTTTTTTGGACGATGAAACGAACCCCAACTATAAACTACCACCGCGCAGCAGAAACGTAGTTAAATTTGGTAGGTTAAAGTCTTAATTCTGTTTTGTAGGTTGCCCGGCGAACATGCCGACATTAAATTGAAATTCTTAGGTGTGTATCGTGTCCCCCTTGTAAGGCATTCCGCTGGGGGGACGCCACTTAAGAACGACATAATAAAATTGAGAATTTACGGAAGTTTTTTTTAAACCGCATAAAATTATCACCATCCTTTAAGACAAATAAATAAAAGTCTTTTCAAACATTCAAGGTGTTCCAAATCAAAAACAGCAGTAAGCTAATTTGAAAAATGCAAAAAAGAGAATTTGCAGTTACTCTAATATCCCCCAAAAGGCAAAATGGAAACAATACAATTCACTTCAACCCAAGTAATTCTTCAAGCAAAAGAATTTGCGCAAGAATTTCACAAAAAGCAGTTCTATCCTGACGGGAGACCCTATTTTTCTCACTTAGAGTCTGTGGCTCATCTAACAAAGCAAGCCACCCTCCATGACTCTTCACTTGATGACGGCATACTGCTAAGTGTCAGTTATCTCCATGATACTATCGAAGACACCAACGCCAGTTATCATCACATTGTTGCATATTTTGGAGATGATATTGCTGAAGCAGTCGCATCCCTTACCAAAAACAAAAGTCTCTCCAAACAAGAGCAAATTCGAGATAGTCTCCACAGAATACTTCGAACCCGCAAAGAGACTCAAATAGTAAAACTCGCAGACCGAATATCCAATCTCGGACAGACACTTTTATTACTTGATAGCAAATGGACACCTGAGTACAAAGAATATTATCGAGAGGAATCAATCCTAATTAATCAACAGTTAGGGAGTTCTTCCGCACTTCTGAGTCAAAAGCTCTCCGCCCTGATTTCAATCTACAATAGAATCTAATCGATTCCCAATAAATGGTTTACTCCTTTAACCTGAAAAGGAGACAAAATAAGTTTCACCTACAATCAAAAAACGATGCAAAAATCAACACGTGGTGTGGATGCGCTAGAGCCAGGGACGCTTCATGCATAATTCACACCAAAGGGACCTGAGTGAAGTGCAGTAACTCACCCTACAGAATCAGGAGCAGGTCATTGAGCCTGCTCCATTTTAAAACAATTTTTTATCCAATAAATAATCAAAACATGAATACATTACATTCTCTTGAGACTGGCACATTATGTAGTTCCCAAGTCTTTTATTACAAAACCAAAGATGGTAGAGCAATATTTGCATTCTCCTACGAATATGATATGGGACTTTACGAAATCGTTATACACCAACACCCAAGTTATGGATATCAACTTGTGAATCTGCCATGGTTAGTTGTATAATAGGATAAAACTAGCATCAGTATAACATTCAGTTATCATTTTGCAAGAGAATATTTGCGTTCAACGGTGACTATATTTAAGAATTTAATCTAAACGGATTATAGTTCGTGTTTGTATCATAGAGATCACTTCCTGTTTTCTGTTTCAACCATTTAGTAAAAGGAATTGATACAGGTAGTATTATTATTTCATAACAGACTTTAAAAACAAATCCTGACCATATGGTAGTAATCAATAGATTATTAGGTATTATTCCGTATAAAGCGATGGATGCAAAAATAATTGTATCAGCTCCTTCACCAATAATTGTTGAAAGAACAAATCTTAAACCCATTTTCTTTTCTTTATATTTCAATTTCAGTTTTGAAAGAATATAACTATTAAGAAATTCTCCACATAAATAAGCAATTAAAGAAGCAACAAAGATTCTAGGCACTAGACTAAAAGTTGTTTCAAACTCATGCTGAAAATTCCAACCCGGCGCAGAAGGTAATTGAACAATGAGATACAAAAATAGCGACATAAAAAAGCTTGCTATAAATCCACTCCATACAATCAATCTTGTTTTTTTGTATGACCATACTTCGGTGAGAATATCACCGAATACAAAGGTTATAGGAAAAAGAAGTATTCCTCCTGTAAAGACAAATGGACCAATTGGAATAAGTTTTTGAGCTGCTATATTCGATACCAAGAGTGCAGCAACAAATAGAATTCCAGTTACAGTAAAATAAGTGTTATTTTTTTCCATGATTTATTTATTTAAATGGTTCATATCAAAGTTATTATTTATTATTTCGAGGTGACATCATACGGAAATTTTTTGTTAGCGTAACAACCTATTGCCTCAATTAGCGTATTCTCTCCTTTTTTAAATTTACCTATCTGGTCTGCTAAAATTATGTTCTGCAGATTTTCTCTTACATTGTAAAGTTCATTTGATGGTATTTCTACAAACTTCAACGATTTCGTATCTTTCCCGCCAATGTTGAGACTACCTCGTGAGTTGTTTGAAAATGCATCAAATATTCTAATATTAGAAATAAAAACCATGTCTGCAATACCAAAATAATGAAGATATTGTTTCCAATCGTTTTTCTGCCAGTATGTTCTTTTTTCCGAGCTTAAATCAGTAATTATTTTATCCACATTAGCTGAAATCGCATTTAGCGAACCTTCAAATTGTAAATCGGCATGCAAGGGCAGAAAATTTACGTACTTCATTTTATAATTCAATATATTGAATGCAATTGTATATGCGGACTGATTCGAGATTGTTTCACCTAGAACATTGCTTAATGTCCAAATCTGATACGAATGATCTATATCCTCCAAAAGAGTTTTATCAGTAATGTCATATTCATTTAAAAATTTGCTGAGTGCATTTTGATCATCAATCACGTCTCCGATTTCAATATATTTTTCATTAAATTCAGAGATATTCATACCTGCGAACATTAATTGTTTAAAAATCTTTAAATCAATATCTCTCATTAAGGAAGCCATATTCTCTTTTATGTAAGAGGAAGGTGTTTCCTGTTTTAGCAAATCCTCCAAAAGTTCTCTTTTTAATGAAAAAATTATCGATATTATTTTTAGTTTTTCATTTGATAGCTTTTTTTCGTTTGTTGGGCTCAGTAAATTACTGAGATATTGTTTCGATATACCTGTCAATTGACCTAATTTATCAAAGGTTATGCCCATATCACTGCGCAATTTCAGAAACAATGATTGAAATTCAGTATGTCCTTTATTACCACCTATAATTTTTTTTGATACCATATTATTGAATCTTGATGACTAAAATTTTTCTTTGCCACGTAAAAATTTAATGAATTGAGTAGTTTTTTACCCAAGTTGTTAGATTTTTCGACCCTGCCAACCACTTGGGAAAACCCATTTTCTTTAGCGTATTCACATAGTTTTTCTAACATTACTGAACCGTTATAAAGTAGCCGATATTCTGGTTTTACGATACAATGACATAGTTCAAACATCCTTTCAGGTAAATCAGCTTCTTGTACAGATGCAGTTGCTATTCCAATTATTTCTCCTTTTAATTGAATAGTGATACCTTGAAGAGCAGAATCAAACCAATACTCCAATTCTTTTGATGATAAATTCATCTCTTTTGAAGAAGAAATATTAGGTAACTCCTTTGTTTTAGAAATCCAATCTGCACAATTGACTAATTGTTTCAAAGTGAGTTTTTTTGTTAAATTATACTCTTTCCTTTCTGCTAAATGATACATTACTATCTTATAAACTGTAAATATATGACAATATAACAATATATACAGCAAAAGTCAAGCCATAAAGTAATTATTTATTATTTTGTATTCTACAAGCATATAAATTACACGAAAATATATAATTATTTTTCTATTGGAATTTATTGTCATACATTTGAGAAATGGGTAATACTCCAACACTTTGACAAGGTGACTATTATCCAAGCTTGAATAACAAAATGGATTAAAATTTTTGCTATGGAAACAGTTAATACTCTTCAAAAAAACATTAAAAAAGTTATAGAACAGCTTAGATTGGAAGCAAGCATTCATTCATTAGCTCATAAAGAATCTATGTATTATTTTTCTAAAATGGATACCAATTCTTATAAGCACTCAATTGTGAGTTCTCTTTCCAGTATTCTTTTTATGCTTTTGGGGTACAATTGTAGTTCTAGTGCGATTCTAATGTTGGCTTTTACTGTTTTGTCCATCGTTTCAGGCTTATATTCTCTCTATTGTGCTATTATGGCGAATCATAAACGGTATGGATTTCTGTCAGAAGAGCACAGACATTTAATGAATTCCTATTTGCATATTTCCATAAAATCAAGAGAAGCCGAGCTTTCAACAAAATCAGATGAAGAAATACTATCGTTAGTAAATGATTTACTAAGAGATTTCCGCCTTCTAAAAGTAAGAGGACTAGAACCAGATGATGAATATTTTATTAAAGCTAATGCCTTTATCAAGAAGGTAAAAACGACTCTCTAACACCATAGTGTAGAAAACTATATTACAAATCTTTCAATAAAACTGCTGAATTATTTTTTTGATTCATCCATGTTATACTGCAAACAAACCAAGGTATTGGCTATATCATACTCCTCTTTCACGATCAGTACCATGATAATATCACCACACTCCCGAAAGCCCCAAAAATAAGGGGGTTTCGGAGCGATTTACCCATCAGTTTACTTGCTGTTTCAGGGTGTGTGTCTTATGTTTGACACAAATTCAAAGGGGGGCTATTTGTTGCAAAAACTGAGCATTTGTTGAATTTTTAACACTAAAAATCAGCCCCAAACGATGATAAAAAAAACGATAATACAATGGAAGATAAACACCAGCATTTGGAAATTGAACAGTCGCTCGCATTAAAGAATTTTTTCGAGATGTGTATTCATGGATTGCATAATTTTAAAGCCACACAACCTCGTCAGTTTTTGGATACTCTCGGAATCGATTACCACTCAGTTCAAGTAGGATTTATCAGTGGACAGGCACATCATCGCAAACCTGAATCGTTCCGTGAACCGCTAGTAAAAATCGGAATATTAACACCCAGTGATGCAGCAGTTCGAAGTTCTGAGTTGAAGGCATATACATCCTTTGGTAATTATTCTATCGCCTTTCCATTAAAGAGTGAAACTGGAGAGATAGTAAACCTCTATGCGTATAGATTTAAACTACAAACTCCCAAAGGAGAATTTCTGAATGAACAAGGATTGTATCCAAGTTTTCCTTCTGACAAAACCACCCGTTTATATCTTACACAAACCGTATTTGATGCGGTCGGGTTACTACAGGGGAGTTCTATAAATTAAAAGCTTGATTTTCAAATAATTATTCGTATATTGTTGGCGTAAAAAGCATGATAAACATGAGTAAACAAATATACAAATCGACAGGGAAGAATTCATTGTTTGATGAGCAGTTTTCAGTAGAAAAATTGTCAGAAATAGGTAATCCGTTAGAAAAAATCAGTAATGTTATTGATTTTGAAATGTTTAGGACTTTATTAGAAGGCAAACTTCTAAACACAACCAAGAAAAATAATGCTGGGGCAAAACCCTTTGATGTTGTTTTGATGTTCAAAATCTTAATTTTACAACGCTATTATGGTCTTGGCGACAAGCAAGTAGAGTACCAAATACTGGACAGAACAAGTTTTAAAAACTTTTTAGGCTTAAACACAGGCGACAAAATTCCAGACGAGAAAACTGTTTGGGCTTTTAGAGAAAATATAACAAAATCAGGTCTTATAGAAGATTTATTTGCCCAATTCAAACATTTTTTAGAGATCCAAGAATTGATCCTAAACCAAGGGCAAATGATAGATGCTAGCTTCTCAATTGCACCACGTCAACGCAATACTCGAGAGGAAAATAAAAAGATAAAAAAAGGCGAAGGTGATGAATTGTGGAACGACAAGCCATACAAAAAATCACACAAAGACATTGATGCCCGCTGGACAAAGAAAAACAATGAGACTTTTTACGGTTATAAAAACCACGCCAAGGTGGATACAAAGAGTAAATTTATCAACACATTTGTTGTAACGAGTGCCTCGGTTCACGATTCACAA
>JADGBS010000216.1 GCA_015231325.1 Oligoflexia bacterium
TTATTGATCTACGGCCTAAAAGGGATTGCCGCTTATGCACATCATGCGATGGTACTGGGGCATACCGATGAAAATATTTTTAAATTCGTGATAAAGGCCTTAGCATCAACAACCCAAAATCTTCCGGTAGATAAAATGGTAGCAATGGTTATGGATGCCGGACAAGTTGCCGTTACCACGATGGCACTACTAGATAAGGCAAATACCACCACCTACGGAAATCCAGAAATTACCAAAGTGAAAATAGGAGTTGGCAAAAATCCTGGGATTTTAGTTTCTGGTCACGACCTATTGGATATGGAAGAATTATTAAAGCAAACTGCGGGAACTGGAGTTGACGTTTATTCCCATAGTGAAATGTTGCCTGCACACTATTATCCTAAATTAAAGCAGTACCCACACTTCGTTGGAAATTATGGGAATGCTTGGTGGAAACAAGATGAAGAATTTACAAAATTCAATGGTCCAATTTTGATGACCACCAACTGTCTTACTCCCATAAAAGATGCTTATAAAGATCGAATTTTTACTACTGGTGTTGTTGGTTACGACGGTATAAAGCACATCCCTAACAGACCTAGTGGTGTTAATGCAAAAAAAGATTTTTCATCGATAATTGAATTGGCCAAACGTTGTACGCCTCCAACCGAATTAGAACAAGGCGAAATTATTGGTGGTTTTGCACATAACCAAATATTAGCTTTGGCCGATAAAGTGATTGCAGCAGTAAAAAGTGGAGCGATTAAAAAATTTGTGGTGATGGCCGGTTGTGATGGTCGGCACCCAAGTCGCAATTACTTTACTGATGTTGCAAAGCAATTACCCGCTAACACCGTTATATTAACCGCAGGATGTGCTAAATACCGCTATAACAAATTGTCACTAGGTGATATTGGCGGGATTCCTCGAGTACTCGATGCAGGTCAATGTAACGACTCTTACTCTTTAGCAGTAGTCGCACTAAAATTAAAGGAGGTCTTTGGTTTAAAAGATATTAATGAATTACCTATCGAATATGATATCGCCTGGTACGAGCAAAAAGCAGTGGCAGTTTTGTTAGCACTACTATCATTAGGTGTAAAAAATATTCGTCTGGGTCCGACACTGCCGGCATTTCTTTCCCCTAATGTAGCAAAAGTATTAGTCGAAAAATTTAATATAAAAGCTACTCACATTGCTGCGGAAGATATAAAGGAAATGATCGGATAGATCCTTATTTTATTCAAATTCAAAGTAACAACCGGTAGTGCCAGACAAGGAATTATACCGCTAAAGGCAACTATAGTTGAATCTTTTCAATATCTGCCTCCATCGCGAAATTGGGGATTAATAAATGGAGAAGTTAAGAAGTAAAAAAAATTCTTCAACTTTTTCCCAATATAAAGGGGAGTTGAAAATAGTATCGTGTTCAGCGCCAGGAACTTCCACCCAGACAGTTTTGGAAGAACGAGTGAAGTAGCTCATTTGTTGCTTACCGATTGCAATAGGTATAAAAGAATCGCTAGTGCCGTGAAGACCAATTACAGGGACAGTAACATTTGCTGCCCATTGATAGGCATTAAATTTACTGCTAATAAAAAGGCCAACAGGTAAATAGGGATAGTGATGCTTTGCTACTTCAACTATTGAGGTGAAAGGTGATTGCAATATTACACCTGCAATATTATTGAGTGCTGACGGGCCTGTGTTCGAATTCGTATTTGGCGATGAGGTGGAGAAGATAGAAGAGATGGAAGCAGCATAAGTTGCAACCGCTGTGCCAAGTGATTCTCCATAGAGAACGACTGGGGATTGAGCGGTATTGATTTGAGAGATGAATGCTAGGAGAGCTTTGGTGTTAGCTAGAATTCTTTCTTCCGAAGGGGATATAGAATCTCCGGCATAACCAGGATACTCCACTACTGCTAATGCTATATCAGCAGCAATACGACCTTGGCCATAATATAACTTTGTAAGATAGGGGAGACGATCACAAGCACGGCCTTCGACCCCATGAAAATCTATTACTAATATGCGAGGAGAAGGATTATCTTTAAAATAAAATCTTACCAACTCATCTTTCCCTTCAATTTGAAGATGCTTAGATATTTTTTGAAATCCTTGCTGATCGGCTAGAGGACAATCAGCAAATGGTGTCTGATTTGGTTTGAATATCAAATGGTCAGTTAAAGATGCAGAAGCATTATTAATGGTAAGTGTAGTAGTAAACAGTATCGAGAGCACTGAAAATTTTAGAAAAATTGCATAGGTGCTTTTTATTTGATGAATATTCATTGGTTAAATTTTCTCCAGTATGATCAGTGAGAGGCGATGTACAGGCTCCCAAGTTTAAAACGTATTTACTTAGTGTCAACTTTTTTCTTTGCTTATGTTATGAATATTTATTTGTCAGTATGCACACATCTTTTCTTCGATTAATAACCATGTTCGTTGATATAAATCCAGTTTTGGTCTTTTGATAAGTCCGTGACTGTCTTATTGCACTTTAAACGGGAAGCTTTACTAAAAAGATTTAAAAGATCAGTGTCCCAAAACACTCTTGTAATCGGGCTGCCTGCTGCCAAGGTATCTCCACCCCACTTATCACATTTGGCAAAGGGAGCCTTTTCATCTCTTGCAACACCACAAACAGTGTAATTTGCATCACTTGCTTTGGATACGCATAACGTATTCCAGCTTGCAAAAGCTGTTGCATTCGAAACTAATGCAGAAACGACAATAAATGTAAAAAAATTTTTCATTTTAAGTAATCTCCTTATAAAAATAATTTAATAATAAAATCAAAGAGTCCGCGATTGTAATAGCGATTTTTTATAAAGTAAAGAAAGCAAAGCGTATCCGTTCGGTAAAAGTTCACCAACACAGCAGTGGTGCAAAGAAAAGGGAAGTACCTGCAATAGGAAAATCTGTTGCTGGCAATACCGCTAAGATTCATATGGCCGTCGATTCAATGGGATTACCTATCGAATTTGAAATTACTGGCGGTGAAGTTCATGATGTTAAGGTTGCTACAGAGTTAGTTAGTAGACTCCCTAAGGGTGGGCACACTATCGCGGATAGAGGGGGTCTTTATACCCCGTCGCGTGAGTAGTGTTGCTTTTTTTTCAGATTTTCGCTCGTGATATTGAAAAAGTATGTAACCCTATTTATGCGACGTGGTATAAATAATCTTGTGTATAGAAAAAAATTCTGAACTACTATTAAATATTTTTCTAATAACTATTCTCTAGCTGCTTTAAAACTATCATAGTGACGGCAACGCCCCTTGCTAAATTGGTGCTAATGTCTTCACTTAACTCCAAATTACTTTTAGCGTCTCCTGATTGCCGATGAGAGTCTAAAGCAACCTGGTGAAAAAGTGATAACAAATTCTTATCTTTTTCAAATAGCTCGAGATAGCTTTGATAGTAGGATGAAATTTGTGCTCTCTGTTTCCTTAAAACTCTATCGCGCACCATACCCGTGGCCATCTTTTCATATTCTTGATGGTCGATCATCTCTCCTGCAATCAACATTTTTTTTGTAATATTGCTGGCGTGATAGGGATTGGTCACTTCTTGGATGTAGTGAAGAAAGTATCCTAAATTATATCGGTTTTTTACCCGGTCTTTGTTGCTTAAAATTAAATCAAGATACTCTGATGCCTTATCAAAAGCAGATTTAAACTGGCAACTATTGATAAGACATCTCCGTCCATCGGCATCCACAATGGATGTCTCATATTGATTCATAAATCTAGGAAAACGTGGTAGTGGTTTTGAAATCACATCAAGCATATATTTAATAAATCTATTCGGTTCATTCTCAAATGAAAGACCAGTCGCTGTAGTTGCATCATAAAAATGTTCTAAGGTAGAAACGTTTGGAGCATTGGGGTATTTAATAGGAATGAAGGCCAGCTTGAAAGTATAACTAGGAGTACAAACTTGTACCACTCGACCTAATTTGTAGGTCAAATAACACATTTGTAGGTCTTCGGAAGAGTCTGGTAGTGCGGTATTTTGCGCCACTATTTGAAAAACATTTTCATTAACTGCAGACAACAGCGTCTTTTCCTGCAGCATTTTAAATGCTTCCGAGGTGATTTGAATATGTTCTGCTGCGTCCCAAGCAAAAGTTTTTAAAGTTGGCACCAAGGAAATAAAAAAAACAAACAAATAGAAACTGCTCATTACATTTTTCACGCATTTCTCCTTTGATTTAGTTTAATCGATTTGTTCAATCAAGTTTGGCAACGGGAATATAATATAGTGAGATGTTTAAAGTCAACTGTTCTTATTCTAGGCCTTTTAAAATTTTTCTTCTGATAGGGATTGTTTTAAAATTGAGTCTATGTCATTCATAACAAACTCTTTAAGGAGTTATCCCATAATTTGATCAAAAAATTCGCTATACACAAGATTTTTTAAACACCCTTTATTTTTTCTTCCACTATTCCAAGTTGATAAAGACTGCTTATTTATCCTATGAATTTTTCTTTGCAAATCGTCTGTAAAAAATCACAGCTCCTATTTTCAATAATATTTGCATTAGAAGCTTTTAGACAATCTGCAATTTTCTAAATTACTAATAAATTTCTCTATACAAAAGCAATGACTCTGATGAATCTCGCTTACTCTTGTTATAATATAAGTGAGCAAAAAATTCCTCTATCTTAAAAAAGACTTCTATGCTGAATTTACTTTTATTCAAAATATCGAGGATTTTGTATCGGTCCACAATCGAATGTTTCATTTTTTTGGAGGAGTTTCCAATAGTATTATTCCGGCCAAATTTCTTCTGCTCCACATTTTGAACAGCGACAAACGCTGATCAGGTGAACCAAATCATTTCCAATTTCGTTGAAGAATTCATGACCAAGTTGATATTTAATTAAGATTTGAACTCCCTTGTATTCTTTTTTAGTTTCTACATCAGATTTTTTTCTACACCAGGATTTATTAAAAAGTAATCAATGGTTATTGGTCCATCAAAGTTGCATGTCATACATGCCACAGGACCAAACTCCAAAATTTCATTGAATTAGCTTTGAAATTTAGGTAGAGATGAATCCCTCCCGCACGTTGCCGCTCCCTGTTTTTCGATATATCTACGAATTATCTCTATAGAATAAAAAGGTGCCATGACACTTTTTTGGAAAGCAAATTTTATGGCCTTTTTAATAAATTTTGTCCGATAAAAGTAAGGAATCTGCCCGCCCTTGCTGATGATGGCAGCAAGCTGTTGATCAGTACCTCTTTTTGATAAAGGACCAGGCGACGCAAATGTCTATTGTGGCCCACAAGAGACATTAATTTTCGATAGTACGTGTACAAACTATGTCATATCTGGAGTAAGAAGGGTGCGGATCATAGATCGGAGTTCGGCAATCGGGGACTTCGGGATTGGTATAGATGTTGGGTGAAAAATTTAACTGTCCCCCGTATTTTGTATACGCAGAACCAGAAGAAGAGTATAGCGTGATATATTTGGTCATTTTGCCTATCTTCCAACAGTAGGGTTCATGCTTCCAATCAATTTCCGGTCTTACTGTGATAAAGTTAATGCTAATTTTTCCCAGTCCTCTACCATCTAGTTCTTGGTAGAGACCGTCTGTTCTGTGTTCAATATTGGCATCAGCAGACGTGTACTTAATATCCGCGACAACCGAAGTAACTACACCGTCGGTTTCAAAAACCTTGATCAAGTAATCAGCGCCCTTCCCTGAGTATCTGTTATTCGTCTTACAATCAAAAGACGTAATCGATGCAAATATACTTGTAGAACTAAACACTAAAAGCATGAGTGAAAAAAACATAATCCATCGTATTATTGATGACAACTCATAGAGCGCTATAAAAAAAAGTTTACTGCATTAAGAAAAAAACATGCTGAAATAGGAAGGCTGAGTGATATTCCAGGAATAGGTGATATCGGAGCAGTAAAAATAGTGTCCCGAATAGTAGATGCAAGTAGATTTAAAACACGTAATCATTTTATGAGTTATTGTGGCCTGGTCAAGCTTGAGATGATGAGCGGAGGTAGAAGCTACGGTAAAAAAAATCCCAGGTATTGTCGAATGATGAAAAGTGTTTTTAAAACAGCGGCATTAGCAGCGATTAATGGTAGTAATCCCATGGATGATTACTATCAATACCTTTTAGCAGAAAAAAATATAGTGATCACAATGCTAGAAATGCTACAGCTAGAAAAATTGCTACTATTGTTTATGGTGTGATGAAGAGTAATAAAAAATATAAACCTTATAACAGGAAAAAAGATAATGTAGTTGATAAAAATGCAGATCTATAGGTATCTCTGAAATATTTTACTCTAATGTAAATTGTGGACGATGATTCTCATAGATGAGGAGAGATAGCTCAAGAGAGTCGATAGCATTTTATTGCTCATCTCATCGGTTAGCACCTCCTCTTTTTCTAAAATTTACAATGGCCCAAAGTATTTGGACATTGGGCTTATTAGGTGGCCCTTGGCCGGATACGCAGAGAGCCCAAATAGACGCGTTGGAAAAACTGCTAATATCCAATTGATTATTTTTGTAAAGAAA
>JADGBS010000217.1 GCA_015231325.1 Oligoflexia bacterium
TCAGCGAGTACTTTTTAATGGCGATGGTTACAGTGACGAATGGAAGTTGGAAGCTGCTAGAAGAGGACTTCCTAATCTTGTAAATTCTGTACAGGCATTTGAAGTTCTAAGTAACGAAAATAAGGTGGCCTTTCTTCTTAATAGCGGTGTTTATCGACAAGATGAACTCAATACCAGATATAGCGTACTTATAGAGCGTTATAATATGCAACTGAAAATCGAATTTGCAACCATAGTTTCTATGGTGAATCAATATGTTCTACCATCAGTGATAGACTACAGATTAAAGATTGCTATGCTGATCAATTCCACAAATATAGTTAATACTAACAGTGGCAGAGGTGATAGCGGCGATGGTCGAGATGGAAGTGTAGGGCATTTGAAAAGCATTTTAAATATTTTAAGTAATAAATCGGCTGACCTTTTTGAGAAGACTAATAAATTGGATTTCAGTGTTAAAGAATTTGTTAAGACATATAGTCACACTAATCCAGATGTTTTTGCGAGAAAGATCAATGAAGTTTTGCTTCCGTTGTTTAAAGAAACTTCTGGTTTGTGCAGTGAGCTTGAGGAGTTGGTGGCCGATGAACACTGGGTTCTGCCGAAATATTATGACATGCTTTTTCTAAATTAAGTCCCCTACTTGGTTAACTGGGTAGACACTTTATTCAGTTAATGTTTTTTTAAATTTTTATTTAATTTTTTTTGCCTTTTTCAGTTATCCTGTACTCTATATCTGTCACTAAGCTTATGTCGTATTGGTGATATATTGCAGACAATTTTGGGTTGATATTTAAACTTTAAACTGGTGACTTGTCTGCTTCTAAGGCATATGCATGGAAATAATAGAAATAAAATGTTTTTACGCGTGGTTTTTTTGATCTTATTTTTAGTAAAGGTACTACCATGAAAAATTTTTGGTTTAAGATTATAAAGAGTGAAGCTGATGCTTTGGCATTTTATGTGTTAGTGGGATTGGTGGCCATAGTAGTAATTGTTACAGCTGCAAATGCCTCTGGCAGCGAAGATTATAGGACAGGAGAGTACGGAGGAGAAGAATACGATGATATTGAAGAGGATATCGGTGGTGTTTTCGGAGCCTTTAGGGGGAGTACGAGTACAGGTACAGGGGTTTCCATCGAGCGACGAAGGGGAAGGATTGCTGCGGCAGGCGGTTACGGTCTCTATTCTCCTTCACAACGAAGTTTACCTATATCAGCAAGTTGTCCGCACAGATTTGGTTTTCAGACGCCTTTAGCGCGGCGAGGTTTTCAACACTTTTTTTCTGCGCCCGCTGCTGCCGGTGTCGGTAGAAATGAAGAGTGTGTACTGATGAGGGAAGGGGCAGCATTTGATACTATAAAAGGCAAGCAGAGTAGGCAGAGTGAGTTGAAAGCGCAAAGAATTAACATCGATATTGAGGACAGTGGTAATGATAGCGATTTTATCGTCATAGAGGACATAGAGGACATAGAGGACGTTGATGAACAAGATGGAGCTGAAGATGAACCTGAAGATGGACCTGATTACCATGCGTACTGTTTGTCAGCTCCCCCGCCAGTGCCACCTAATACGCCTTCTTCTCCGGTGTTTACGCGGGGAATGGGGAAATTGCCAGTAAGTAAAAGTCATTTATTGGCACCTATTGTCAGTGTGCAGTAGCCATTTTTTGCACAAAAAGGTACGACGTTTTACTTTTTTAGTGCAAGCGCAGGAACTTCATTCTTAATGGCATCAACCAACGTGGAGAGAAGCAGTGCTCGGTTGTATTTGTTGCCATTTTCTTCGATACTCTCTAGCTGCCCATAATCACGATAATGTTGATAGCTATTGATTGCCGGTCCTCCCAAATGGATTGCAACAGCGCGGTTATTCTCTGGATCAATGATCAACCCCCCTGATGATCCTCCAAAGCTGTCGCAATCATGTAATAGATGATATCCGTTGGTTGCTTTTTTCCCCCGGCAGTTGCTGGATTTTGCTAAGGGTAGTCCTTGTGGATGAGAGTACAGTGCAAGGTTATTCCAAGTATCAAGAGTGGATGTGGAAATGGATGTAGATGAGAAAGTAGACGAGGAAGTAGATGAAGGAACTGCAATTGATATCGGCAACATAGAGTTTAAATCAAGAAATGGAGTTTGCTGATCTTCATCCCATTCCAAGATGGCTACGTCCCATTCAGGTCGCATCCAAGTTACTTTTTTTGTTGGAGGAAGTCTGCGTTCCAATTCAATTAGGGTTCCATCTTTAGTGTTAAGTGGACCATCAAACACCAATCGTACTTCTCCTGCTAAATCGGTAATTCGGTAGGTGTCGGAAGCATTTCTTTTTATACGTAATTTGGAAAAATAAATTTCTTTATTCAGACAGTGATGAGCTGTTAAAAGGTGTCGTGGTGAGATCATTACACCAGTGCAATACGCATCTATCCATGGAGGAATATCGGGAAATTCTGGATCATTATAGATTGATAGGATTGCGCCCACAGTAGAGGCGAATGGATTTTCTTTTATTTGTTGGGAAGTGAGTAATTGTAAATCTAGTACACCAAATCCCGTCTTCAAAGTATTGCCAGATAGAATATATTGCAATAAAGGATGTCGTTGAAATAATATGGGTGAGGATGATAGAAATAATGCAGGTGTCCATATCTCTACTATTGCACACCACTGTTGATAAAGGTGTTCGTGTTCTTGTCGTAATTTTTCCAATTCGTATTGCAAGTTGGATATATGTTCTAGATATAATTGATCGTTATTTTCTATCTGTCGCAGGATATTAATGATTATAGTATCATCAGAATTCCAAAACAATTTCGATTGTTGTAAACTCTCGCTAGTACTGCGTGCTAAGTAACTAATAAGAATCTCCAAGCTTTTATGTCCTGTTTCGGACAAGATTACATCTATGTCCGAATCTATATTTACCAGTAGCTCAACTAGTTTTTGATAACGAAAGTATTGATGAAATAATTTGCCAGCATTGTCGGGAGGTGAAGTGGGAATTAACGTGATAATGTTAATCTCATCTTTGAATGATTTTAACAACTCACTACGGTAGGATGTTAGTTGGTTTGTTCGTAAAAGTCTGAGTTCTATACGATTGAGAATGCTATAGACCAAATGCATATAACTGATTGCACTTTTCGTATTGATTGTGAGTTTAGAGGAGTTTTCCAAGTTGACGATTCCCATGAGCGCATGCTCAAAAGATTTTTCTAATTGTTGTTCTAGTTGTAGTGGAGTGTCTTCTAAACTATTCCTAACTGGTGTTAACTCCTGGATAAGTGTCGCTAATTGCGCTTCTATGTTAGATTTTTTTTTTAATAATAGCAAAAGACGCCAGCTGGATATTTCTTGAGTAGTTGGTGCAGAGATTGCAAATACTGATCCAGACATGGGTATCGAAATAAGGATTAAGATACATGAAGAAAATAATAGGTATATAAAGAAATTAATTTTTTTTGATATACCTAAAAAAAATTCATAAGCCTTGCTAGCGTGAGGGCAATGTAGATGGTGAACAGATGGGGGCGTGAGGTAGTGCATATTCTACTCCATTTCATAAAAACGAAGAAGAAATTCTGTTTGAATTCCTTCTTCGAAATGATTGATCGAATGATCAATCATTTAATTATTAAAATATTGTAAAAACTTTGAATATTTTATGGACAAATGCTGTCGCTACGTAGTTGTTGTAGCTCTGTTACTACATCAAGTAGTTGACTGGCCCAGGCATTTAAAAATCCAAGCGGTGGACGAATGGCCATTAGACGTGCTCGAGCTATTTGAGATGAAGCTATCGCCGCTTTGGAACAAGTAAATGCGTAAGAATAATTAAACTGATTAAAATTTCCGCTTTGCCATGCCATTTCGGCCTGAAGAGCTAGGTCACTGGCAGCAATTAAAGTAGTACTGGATTCGTTTAAACGAATTAGAGCAGCATTGTCGTCTTCCATAATGTATGTATCTGAATCTATATCGGAGGCAGATATTTCTTCTGTGATGTGTGCATTTTCGGACATGTAGAAATGTGGTCTGGCGCCGCGAGCATTAATCGCTTGCTGAACGACAGATTTTGCTTTCAGAATAGTGCTTTTCATTCTAGAAAATTGACGCATGTCATATGCAAAAGATTCAGAGGCAAATACTAGGAATGTTAATGTAAGAACTAGAACGTTACGAGAATTCATAATTTACTCCTTATTTTTTTAAATATCCAATGCCCAAATGTTATTACGTTGTCATTCTATAATATGAGATACGGCAAGATAGCAACTATGTAATATTGTATTAACAATTTACATCCGAACGAACTGAATAAAGTTCGTTATCAATCTCATTAAAATCGTAACTGGTAATTGCTCCTCTAATGGGCAGATCTGCCGCTGTACGACCACCCCTGGTGAGCATAATAAGTCCAGTTGTTTGTGAACAAATATTTCTTTGATAATTATAAAATTCTGGTGTTCCTACAAAGTTTAATGCGTTTGTAAGCGTGCTTGCGGTATTCTGTAGACCTTCACTAATTCTCAAGAGGGCCTTTTTGGCCAAACGATCGTTCTCTGGGAGATAGTCACTTTCGACAGCACTGATATTGCCATCAGCATAAAAATTTAGAGCGTTGTTTGGCCTAGAATTTGTCGGGTAACGCCCTCCTCCTTCGCCTCTGTCTTCGTGGTCGCCCCGATCAGTACCATCAGCACGAGCGATAATTCTATTGATAGTATTGATCGCTCTTTGTACACTATGTAAAGCATGTCTAACTCTTTCATAAGAGGGCATACCGTTACCTGGGCGATGATTAATAGGACCGTTGTCAATGATAATCTCTTGCGCCATTAGAGGATAAGAGACAAGCAAAGGAAGTGCGACAGTTGTTGTCAGCGAAATCCTTTTTAAAATAGATAATAATCCGGATGAAAAGATAGACATACATAGCTCCTTGTTTTGTTAAGTATCCAACCAAATTTTTTGGCATCCTATTAAAATTAGTATGCAAATACTGGGCCAACCGTTGGTTAGTAATTTTTATATGTATGGTAGCTTTTTTATGCTTTCCAATGACAATAGTGTCACTTTGACATGATTATTGTAGATATATCTATGATAACAGAGGTCCAAAATTGGGGTCCAAAAGAGGACCACTAGGAAAATAGGAGATACACGAGAACAACATGAGGCTAAACATCAGGCTAAACATGAGGCCAAATAGGGACTAATTGAAAATGATGGAAAATGATGGGGAATACATGGAAAGAAAAAAAGATAAGCAAAAATTTTTGAAGACAATAGATAAATTTAATTGTAGTAATCCTACAGCGCATGCACTAAGTGCGTTATGTGCTCGGTACGAGTGTCACATGTTTTTTTATTAATATTGGGCAAACAAACAGTGCTTTAGGAGTAAAACTGACGATGAAAAAAATATTGGGTTATTCAAAAATCAGACCAAGCAATTGGTGGAATATTCCATTGCTTGCGATGACGATGGTACTTTTTTTTGTTGTTGAAGTAGGAGCATATGTACCAGGAAAAATTTATCCTATTACTATTCTTCATACTAACGATTCTCATGGTAGCTTTTGGCGAGATAATATTGGACAATTTGGATTTTCAGCACAAAAAACGCTAGTTGGTAGAATTAGACAAGAGGTTCTTAGTAAAGGTGGTCATCTGCTTATTCTTTCTGCAGGGGATTTTAATACAGGGAAGCCCCGTTCGGACATGCAACACGCAATACCTGATTTATTAGCGTTAAATTCTATTGGTTATGATGCTATGTGCATTGGAAATCATGAGTTTGATAAGGGACTACAGGCGCTCCAGGAACAAGAATCATTAGCGCAATTCCCATTTCTTGCCGCGAATATTTATTATGATACGGAAAATAGTCCTCGCAAACTCAATGTTCGTGTTTTTAAACCTTATATACAGAAGACATTTGATGAGCTGAAAGTATCTATCATAGGTCTTATTACCGAAACAACTCCTTACATAACTGAAAGTGGTCGAACAGATGGATTATTTTTTAGATCTGCGCTTGAAGAAGCGAAAGAGATTGTTCCTCTACTAAGAAAAGAAAGTGACATAGTGGTGGCACTCACTCATTTGGGATTCACCACGCAGGATCCCAGATCAGCAGGGGATGAAACCCTAGCAGGAAGTGGATTGGGAATAGATCTTATTGTTGGAGGTCATGAACATCTTCGTTTATTCGAACCGGTTATAAAGGATAAAACTATTATCGTGCAGGCCGGAGATCAGGGGAAATACTTAGGAAGGTTAGATCTTGAATTTTTAGATGGGCAGGTGAGAATAGTGGGATATAAACTGATCGCTATTAATCAAAAAGTTATAGTTACATCTGATAATGGAACTCCTGTTTTAGACGCTCAGGGAAATCCTCAGTATAGGTTTGTGAACGAGGAAATTGTTGAAGACCCAGATCTTTTGCAAAAATTGCAATTTTATTATGACAAAGGGGGTGAGGAGTTGGCCAAGGTAGTTGGTACTGTTGAAGGTTATTTTACTAGGAGTAGAAGCG
>JADGBS010000218.1 GCA_015231325.1 Oligoflexia bacterium
TCTTTTTGCAGGAGATAATGAGAGGTGTGACACAATTCTCCGTGATGGAGTTTTTGACACAATCATGTTTTCAAATAATGCTTCATCAAGAGAAAGCTTATTCATTTGGCTTTGCAGACAAGAGATGGATACCAATTCATCTGAAGAAAACACTAAAATCAAAGCTGGTTTCAGTAAATTTACAGGTGAAGCAGATGTCTCTCAATCCAAGTTTAATCAATGGAAGCTAAATTCATGTGGGACAGTTACTCATGATTTTGATTCATCGGCAGATAATTTCTATTTTTTGAAATCCGCCAGTCCTGTCATTGCTGATAAATGGAAGGATTGTATGAGAAGAAATAATTATGATCTCTTATGCTGGGCAACAAAAAAAGATGAGCAAAACGCTAAAATAGAATTTCATGTAGAATGGGGATTCAGATATGGCAACTTGACTGATATTTTCTTTGACCTTGATAATTTAGAAAAAATTCGTGAACGTCCATTCCCAACATTGATAATTCCAGGAGAGAGTGTCTACGTATTAAAAAGAACTGATCTGAATAAAGAAGGCAGCGTGGTTTTTGAAGGACATGCTTCTAATGCGGTGCCTCCCTTCGCTGTTTCTTGCACATACTCCATTCCCCCGGTTATACAAGCACCAGAAAGGATAATTAACACAATCAACGAACCGCGAAAAAGATGTATGGTAAAAGTTGGAGAAACCAGAGAGAATTTTGAATGGAAAAGTTACGATGGACATCTAGATATAGAATTTATACACGACATATTCCTTGTACCTCTGACATACATCAGAATCAAAACAGGTGCTCCAGATAGAGACCTATCTTACTACCAAACAAGGGGTCAGGAACTCGAAGAACTCAAAGAAAATTACAAAAAAGAGATCGCTAATGTATGCCCAAGATCCTTCATAAAGCGCTCGAGTGGATGGTGCGAGTCAGATGTTCGGGGAAATGCTGAGTGCGCCGCTAAGATTTTAAAACCGTACTTTGATAGAATTGAAAACTATCATGTTCTTTCTCGTTACTTGTCTCCAGAACCAGGAGATTTCCTTTTTATTCCTGGAATTAAGGTTGCAATGGATTTAGTTTTTGATATCAAAATTGAAAAATTTGGGGATGATTGTCCGTAAACTAAAAAGGGGTATTTTGTGAACTCTGCGTTTTTAAGAATATTCTTTATCTATTGTTTATTTTCTTTTTTTTCATGCGGAAAAGATACTGACTCAACTGGGCCCAAAAAAGAGATAGAAGTACAGATTTTGCACCCTGTCCCAGATATTGCGTACGAAGAAAAAGTCAATAAACTAAGAGCAAAAGTAACTAGTTTAGGATTTATTCTGCAAGATGATTTTCTTGCAATAAAATCATGGGAACAAGTCAGTATACTTAACCTTTATATTGACGAGATGAACAAAATTCCGCACAAAATAATCGAAGAAATTAAGAAAGCAGATTTACTAAAAATATATCTTACAACCGGTTCTGTTACAAACTTTTCTAAACTAAAAGATAGGGCCGATGATTATATTACGAACGATCTCTATAGTCGAAAATACAAAGACTTAAGTGCTATGACACAAGAATGGGGTGTAGTTATTGCAGCAGATAAAAATAACACAGAATACACAACCGCGGTATTGATCCATGAGATTACACATCTTTGGGAGATCGCTATAAGAAACAATAGTGGCACAAATAAATACTTCCCTATTTCGCGCAGTAACGAGTTTCTGTTAGTCCACAGATTGACTCCTTGGAAATCCGTTTACGAGCT
Source organism: Oligoflexia bacterium (assembly GCA_015231325.1). GTDB lineage: Bacteria > Bdellovibrionota > Bacteriovoracia > Bacteriovoracales > Bacteriovoracaceae > JADGAN01. The sequence goes on from JADGBS010000218.1 coordinate 1,783, forward strand.
AGACCTGCCACAAGAAGCACTGGCCTTGGCCATTTCTAATTACTACCACTCGGATGAATCGAGGAAGTACCTACAAACTCAGTATCCTCTGGCATATGATTATGTAGTGAAACTAAATCTCTAAATTGGTAAAAAAATCTTTGCTCTTCAGCACCTTTTGAAATTTTTAATCCTTTTTTATCTTTCTCAAAACTTCTAAACTGAATTTTTTACACAGCTGTATTAATTCTGATCGCTATCATTTGCATCAAACGAAAACCTATAGTAGAGTGTGTCTCTTTTTTGATCGTTTCTCCATAAAAAAAAAGTATGCGTGAAAGTTAAAAAATTGATCATGGCATGGATAATGGTTATAACTCTATCCATATTCAAAAATGTATCGGCCACGGATGTGGATGCGGATGTGGATGCGGATGTGGATGCAGATAAAGTCTATCAAAAGGTTTTATTAAGTCATGACAGGAGCATATCAATACCGTTAGTGGAAGTGCCTGACGAAGATTGGGTCAGAATGATGAACCCGACACGGGTGAACATAAATCCGAGCGTGACCTATAATATATTTACCATAACTAAAGCAAAATCACTAAGATCTAAGATGAGCGCAGTAAAAGACCAAGATCCCCGAGGAACCTGTAACGTTTTTGCAGCAACAGCGCTTTTGGAATATGATCTAGGAATAAGAATCTCAGAGCAATGTTTGGCCAAATTGTCATCCGACGAAGATGCTGGAACAGTCGAAGAACGTGTAACGTTTGCAATGAGTCATGGAGTTTTTACTGAAAACCAATGTCCTTACAACGCAGATCGTGACGAAATCCCTCGCTCCATACAAGAGTCTTGTCTATGGATAATACGTTGGCCCAGACCAGGACTGTTGTGTAACTCACTAGAAATTAAGCAAAAGTATTTTTTTTACACACAAGGCGACAACTCTATTGCAACCATAAAAAAAGCGATCGATCAAGGTAAGCCGATATCTGTAGCAGTCTATACGTCAACTCCGTTATGGGATGATCCATATATCGACGAACAAGGAGAGAAAAGGCGTTTACCACCCTCTACAGTAATTGATATGCCTACTGCTGATGTAATTGAAAAGTATTGCCATGAAAAAAAAGATTCAGTAAATCCTCGAAGTAGAAAAAAAGAATGTGCAACTCACGCTATTGTAGTTACAGGCTACGATGATAATACGCAGACACTGGAATTTAAAAACTCTTGGAGCAGTAGATGGAGAGACGGAGGTTATGGGAAGATGACCTATGAATATTTCTTGCACATGAGGGTTAGTAATCGTAACCATGTGAGTAGTGCTGATATTGAATAGATTTTCAATAACTAGAAATTATGAATAAAACACCCTCATTTACAGTAAAGGATTTTTCTGTGAAAATAAAAACAAAGACGTGTTTATCTTTTTTAGTGCTACTTTTATTCGCTGCGACGATCACCGGTTGTGGTTCAGATGATAGAAATAGACAATCTAAAAAGATACAACCGTCGATACCTACCTCCGCACCAAGCTTAGATCAAGTATTTAAATCTCTACATGTGGTACCCCCTTGTATAATAAAAGATAACCAGATTGTACTCAGGGAAAATAAAATTTGTGAATTTGAACACAAAATTAATCCGAAGCCTGGGCATTATTGGATTATAACCGTAGATAAAGAAAAAATCGATTTTGATCGGTATTGGATGGAAGGTGAAGTATGTGCCAATCGGATGGAAGAATGCGATGGCATCCTTCGCCTCATCATAATGGCAAAGACAACGGGAACGTCTAATATTCTTCTACAACTTACTGATCCCGCTCAAGAAGAAATAGAAGATGTGGCGGTGTATCAAGTAATTGGAGAAAAAAAGAGTTTAAAGCGTTTTTAAGGATTTTGCGAATGAAAAAGCAAAAAGTTTTCTTTTTTTACCCGATTGCAGAGTGAAAACTTTAAGTTTAAGCTTAAACTTACTAGAAAAGTTATACTCACCAGATCCAACTAAATATTTTGCATATCCATTTTCAACACCTTGATAACTCACTCCCTTCGACATAGCAACATCCACCCCACTTTCGGTAATAACTTTAGTTTCATTTCCGATAGGAATATACACTGTGGCAGTAGTATTAATAGGAACTAAAATTTTCAAGGTAAATAAAGTAAAAGGAGGTACTATACTTTTATTCCAACTAGAAGAGATTACTCCCCATATAGTATCAATACTCGCACTGGCATTTTTCAAATCATCAAACAAGTAAGGCCTGATAGTAAAATTTTTTATTCCCACTAAATTCAAATTATTCAAAGTATCAGAATCAATTCTTATACCTGCTAAATAATTGTAAAACCATCCATCAATACTCCCAAACATATGATGATTATGAGACCTAGCATTTAGGTCCCAAGACTCCCAATTAGAAGTAGCTCCTTGGTTTGTGATTAAATACCCGTATGATGGGTAGGTGATTTGAGTAGCAATTCGATATGCCAGCTCTGCTTGATTATTATCACTCAATACAGGAAAAATATATTTTGTACCTAAAATTCCAGTGTCAAGGTGAAATGCTTTTGCCTTTATGTCAAAAATCAAAGAGGAAATTAAACCATCTTTATATCCTTCAGGAGCGATATCAAATGCTAGCGGCAATATGTTGCTTGTTTGTCGAAACTTAGAATACTTTTCAGTAAAATAATAATAACTATTGGACTGGTCATTTTTTGAATGATCTACATGATTTGAATGCTCTGAATACTCTGCACGCTCTACGCTTGCATATGTATATTCTGCTAGATAATTTTTGTTCAATCCATTTTTGATTTTGGCCCCAATCTCTTGATATTTTTCTACATCCTCCAAGTATCCCAGTATTTTTGCGATATTGGTGATTATCTTCATTTCTTCATAGACGAAGGTAGTCGCAGTAACTTTTGGTCCTTCCACAGGAACGCCGTCCATTCCCGGCGCAAGCCAATCTCCCAGTTCGCTATAGGAAGTATAATTTTGATCAAGCATCGAGATTTCATACTCAATATATTTTTTTAAATTCAGATAATGTTTTTCAAGTATTTCTTGGTCGTCATAATATTTATATAAATTCCATAAAATAAACGGATATGCCGCCTGCCATTCTGGAGCGTGACTATAACCCCACGAATCAGATGGACTGATCATTGGTACCAATCCATTTTCTTGTTGCGAATCACTAATATCATCCAGCCACTTATTGTAAAATGCATGCATATCAAAATTATAAATTGCAGCTTCGGCACTCACGTGCGCGTCTCCCATCCAACCATTTTTTTCATACATAGGAGTATCAGTGGGAATTCCATGAAGATTACCGAGAATGGAATTGGTTGAGTTTTCGTGGATCTTATTGATCAGTTCATTGGAGCAAGAAAACTGACCAACGGTTTCAACAGCGGTATGAACAACCTTAGCTTCTAAACTATCAAGTGTCATTGTTCCGGGAAAACCTGATATCTCCACATACTGGAAACCTTTATAGCTAAATTTAGGAGACCATACCTCAATATCCTCTCCTTTAAAAATATATGAATCCGTTTGAAAACTATTAGAATCAACATATTCATTAATGGCAATTACATGGCCGTCCTGACCCACTGCTTCACCATATTTAATTTTAATTTTTGTACCTCTGGTTGCTGCCAATTTAATTTTAACCCACCCAGCGATAACCTTTCCTATATCAAAGACAAATGATCCTGCTTGTGGATTGCTTAACTTAATCGGACGAATCGTCTGCATAATCCTGATCGGTGGAATCATTTCTGCTCTTAATTCTCCCTGAGGCGGAGTCATGGAACTTGCATTTTCCCAACCTGCTCCTGTTTCATTGTAGGAAGGGCGATCCCAATCAGGTATTTCCTCCCTAGCGTCGTAATCATCACCATTATAAATAGCATCAGCAATGGTCGGGCCGAAATGTGCTTTCCAAGTACTATCGCTTGAAATCGAAGTAGAAGTGCCATCTGAAAAATTAATGTTGAGTTGTAAAATCATCTTGGGTTTATCGTTCCAAGATGCCGATTGCCAATCCCATATATTACTAACTTTCAAGGCATAAAAACCTCTTCCTAATTCCACTCCAATTACATTTTTTTTATCTTGTAGTAAGGCGGTCACATCATAAGTTGCATAAAAAACACGTTTATTGAAATTAGTGAAAGAAACGTCAAGAAAACGCTCTTTATTTTCATAATTTTCATCAACAACTTTTTGACCATTGATCCGCAATTCATAATAACCCAGTCCAGAAATATAAACACGAGCACTTGATATTTTTTTATCGTTTCCAATATTAAGATTGAATTCTTTCCTAAGTAGTGGTGCAGGTTGAGTAATAACCAACGGATTATCCATTGTTGGATAATCCATTCCAATCCAAATTCCTTGCCAATCACTTGCTTTTAAAAGTCCCATTTCAAACCAACTCATACGGTAATTATGGTTAAAATTATTTTTACCGTCACTGTTATCACTATTATCACTACCATCATCCCAAGATGGGCCATAATCTATTGAATCCCACACTCCAACTTTCCAGTAATAACGCGTACCACTTTTTAGTTCTGGTCCTTCATAATTGATGGCAATCATTTGGGTGTAACCGGTCTTCCTCACAGTTGTTTTCACTCGTTTAGGCGACTAGTTTCCACTCAATTTTCCCCATCAAATTTATATGCTTATATTGCTTTTCCTCTTGTTTTTTTCTGTTGAATTTT
>JADGBS010000219.1:0-485 GCA_015231325.1 Oligoflexia bacterium
CCGCAGCTTAGGAAAGAGCAATGGCTCTTTTAAGCATGGCATGCGAGAGACAGAACAAGAGCTAAAAAAAATAGATATAGAAAATAAGCAATTGTAATTGCCGCTACAACTGTAGTCACAATAGTAATAGAGGTTAAATAGAGGTTAGAAAAAAATGAGTACACCTTGGTGGAGGCCCAAAAAAATATCCTTCGAAGACTTTCCTATGCCCACACTTGAACATCTGGAAGAATTACGAGCAAGGCTTATTAAAATATCTTGCTTATTAATTTTTTTCTCTACGCTAAGTTATCTCTATGTAGAAAAAATTCTTTTTCATCTGACTAAGTCAGCTGGAACATTAGTCTTCACCCGTCCCACAGAAGCATTTTTTGTTAGGATAAAATTAGCATTTTACTTGGGTCTTATATTGGCGATGCCATTTATTTTTTATCAGCTTTGGGGCTTTGTAGCTCCAGCACTTAAATCCCATGAACGAAAACATG
>JADGBS010000219.1:649-6522 GCA_015231325.1 Oligoflexia bacterium
GGTTAATTCCTATATATCTTTTGTAAGCATGCTTCTGCTCTCCTTTGGGCTTGTTTCTGAGACACCTTTGATAATAATATTCCTTGTGGCCGTAGGCATACTCGATGTTGAAAAGCTCAAGAAGAAAAGAGGAGTTATAATTGTAGCAATTTTTTTGATCTCAGGAATTTTAACTCCAGGCCCAGATATTTTCTCGCAAGTTTTGATGGCCATTCCTCTATTAATTCTCTTTGAACTAAGTCTTGTTGTCGCTCGCTTTGTTAAACCTATTCTGTCTGAAAACAAGGGCGAAGCCTCGATATCGATATTAACCAAAACTAAAGACGGAGATGAAAATGAATATTTCACGACGTGATTTTTTAAAATACTGTGCTTTTTTTTCTGCCTCTCTGGGCCTTTCTTCCTTGCAAATAGGTCGCCTTGGTGAGGTGTTGGCCAACCCCACTGGCCCTTCAGTCATTTGGTTAAACGGGGCCAGCTGTAGTGGCTGCTCGATCTCTTTTTTAAATACAATCAACCAATCAACCGATGTAGGCGCGGTCTTAATAGAATCTATCAATTTAGTCTTTCATCCAGAGTTAATGTCTGTTTCTGGAAAATTGGCCATCAAAGCTATTCTTGATACTTTCGAACGAGGAAACTTTATCTTGGTCATAGAAGGAGGCATTCCAACCGCCTACGAAGGTAAAACTTGCATTCTTTGGAGTGAACCTGCAATTGCTGAAGTCAGCAGTAATGGCAGTGATGACAGGAATGACATTGATGGTGGAAATATCAGAGAAGTAACATGTGAAGAAGCAGTTAAACGCTTGTCCTCACGTGCGGCCCATATTATTGCACTAGGAAGTTGTGCGGTCTTTGGTGGAGTGGCGGCGGCGGGAGAAAATCCAACCGCCATCAAAAGTGTTGCTAAAATTTTGGATTTAGATAATTTAGATAGAGGAAAAAAAGTTATCTCTTTGCCGGGCTGTCCGGTCCATCCTGATTCGCTAGTAAGCACTTTGGTAAAAATATTAAACAACGAAACGCTAGAAGTGGATGATTTCGGGCGACCCAAGTTTATCTATGGAAAGTCCGTCCACTCGGTATGCCCTATGCTTGGTAAACCTCGTGCTACTACTTATGGATCTCAAGACAAATGTCTAATTGCTCTAGGATGTTCAGGTCCTAGGGCCAAATCCAACTGTCCTACTCGTAAATGGAATGAAGGAGTTAATTGGTGTATTGGCGCCGGAACTCCTTGTATCGCCTGTGTGGAAGAAAATTTTCCCGCGAAAAGTCCATTGATAAAATATAATGTTTAAAAACAAAATGAAAAAAACAAAGAGAGAAAAATATGTCCAAAACTATCATAATTGATCCAGTCACTCGCTTAGAGGGACATTTGAAAATTGAACTGACGATTGAAAATAATAAAATCCAGGCCGCGAAGGCCTCAGGCACGATGTTTCGCGGACTAGAAAAAATTTTAGTAGGTCGAGATGCTTTCGATGCCCCTATTATTACAGCACGAATATGTGGAGTGTGTCCCGTCTCCCACTCTTATGTGGCCTCTGTGGCCCTTGAAAGTAGTGTAGGAGTTACTCCGCCTACCAATGCACGTCTTATCAGAAATTTAATTTTATCCGCCAACTTTTTGCAATCCCACATTTTACATTTTTATCATCTGGCACTTCTAGATTTTATGGTAGGCCCAGATATGCCCCCTTGGCGTCCTACACTTCAACGAGATATGCGCTTTAGTGCAACCGAGAATGAAAGACTATTCAAACATTATGATATGGCCCTGGATATGCGCCGTAAAACTCACAGTATGGGCGCAATTTTTGGTGGGCGACTACCCCATCCTTCTTCCGTCATACCTGGTGGAGTAACTGCCATAGTGACCAAAGAACGAATTGACCAATATAAGACCCTTTTAGAAGAGGTTTCGGGTTTTGTGGTTGATACCTATGCAGGCGATGTACAACTGTTAACTGAAACATATCCCGAATATTCAAAGATGGGCGCAGGCCCAGGGAACTTTATCTCCTATGGTGCATTTTTCGATGATGATCCCCATAGTAAGACACTTTTTAAAAGCGGAGTTCTTTTGGGAGAAGGTACTGAGGAAAAGCTCGATCCAGTTCACCTATCAGAAAGTGTCGCCTCAAGCTGGTACACCAATGCTTCCGGTACGGAAGTACTCTATCCCAAGGAAGGCGCTTACTCTTGGATTAAGGCCCCTCGTTATAAAGGCCAAGTAATGGAGGCAGGTTCACTCGCACGTATGAAGGTTAATTCGGGCGGACGTACCTCGGGTGGCCTCCTTTCCTATGATCTCTCACATCCCTCAGTTTTATCTCGGCATCAGGCACGAGTTATAGAATCTATCGAGCTTATAAAGGGCATGCGACGTTGGTTGGATGAGTTGGATCCGAGTGCGCCAGTATATCGTGCGTTTGCACTCCCTCAGTCCGGCACAATAAGTGGAATAGGCTTATTAGAAGCACCTCGAGGGGCCCTAGGACATTGGTTTACTGTAGAAAACAATAAAATTTTGTCCTACCAAATAATCACTCCCACATGTATTAATGCCTCTCCTGCAGACGAAAAAGGAAATGCTGGTGCAATGGAAGCGGCACTAGTAGGAAGTGATGTGGGAGATCCACAAGAAGCAATTGAGGCCTTACGAATTGTCCACTCATTTGATCCTTGCCTCGCCTGTGCTGTTCACTAAAAAAAACCTATAAATTTTAGATAATACTTGCGGCCTTGATTAATTGATCCTTGCGTATACATTGATGATGATGGAACAGCATATTTATATTATTCAAACAATCTTTTTCCTGACCATATTTCCCTTAGTGATCGGCCAAAAGAAGCTTGCAAACAATCTCAGCCGTTAACGATTGGGAAGCAAGCAACGGTAAGGACGGAAGTGATGGCAACAATGGCGACAAGCTGGAAGGAAGGCAGGCGTTCGCTTGGGAACTATTAACTGAAAATAATTGCTGCATTTTATTTTTTACCAACTCCAACATCTTATCCTTTACTTTTGCAGCGTAAGTATTAACGGCCACTGGGGAAGAACCAATAATTTTAGGGTAATTACACTCCTTAAAAATCTCCTCAACTTTTGCTTCTAATCGCGGTTGTTTTACCGTCTCATTTACCGCACAAACCACCGACATTAGACCACTGAAATCTTTACCAACCGTAGGGTTTAATAAGAGACTAAAATTGGGACCAAAACTGTAGGGATAATCATAGTCCAAGCTCATTTCAGTATCAATTACTGCCAATTTAGGAGGAGAAGCAAATGGTGAAGCAGGAATGCTGGGAACTAACAGATAATTGTGGGCATCATCCCAATCCCCTAAAAGCAGACGAACCGTCTGGACCGTAAACTTATCAATATTGGTAATCGGTCCGGTGTCTACTTTTTTATGAAAGTTAGCTTTCACGGAGAGATCACTGTTAATAGTAATATCAACGGGCCTTGGTAAATACTCGGTCAAAGAAACATACACCTGATTATCACCATTAGGATTTATAAACAAAGTTTGAAAATACTCCGGCCAAACCACATTTTGCGGTCTAATTGCAATTGGCAGTAACTTGGATACCTCATCGAAAAGATACTTCCCCAATTTCATTCCCACGCAAAATTGAAATGGTCGTTTAGGGTTACAAAAAAAATTCTTGCCATCTCTTTTTCTAATAAATATTCGATCTAAACAACCAATGTATTCTTTAGAAATAAAAATTTCACTTAGAACCCCATCTTCCTTTGGTCTACCATCAAGTTCTTCCGTAGAAAATTCTTCTAAGCTAGGAGTCAGTCCCGCAACTTCGATATCAGCAAAAACTCTTCCCGATAACAATAACGGTAAGACTAGCGATAGGACTAAAGAAAAAAATGAACCGTACTTTAAAATTTTATCGCTCACAAACACTCCTCCAATGTTGTTAAATTCTACATTTACTATTTACCACTTACGCTGCTGAACCCCTCTTGGCCCCTCTAGAATTCGCTTAAAGATTTCCGCCTCCTCGTAAATTCCACAAGAATTCTCTGTTCGTGCCCCGGTTGCCAAAACGGATCCCATTAATAGTGGCTTCCTATACAGAACGGCTTTTCCACTATTAGGAAAATCCATCCCCGTCGGAGAACTAGTGGTGAGTAACAGCAGCGTTTTGCCTTTAACATCTTTTTGTTTAAGATAGTTTAAAAACAAGAGATAACTTTTTTCAATCTCCCACTAAAATTTCCCGGGCACTCTCTAGATCGTGGGCCTTCAGAGTATTTCGATAGGAGAAATCACGAACCAAAAATAAAAAACGATCTTTATCGCGAATAAAATCATTAAATAGATACTCAATATTTCTATACAAACCATTGTAACTATCGAAGTAGACTCTTCCGCTCTTAAAATTTTTCTTCTCTTGCAATTGAAAACTTAATTCTTCCTCTAAATCCTTAACCTTCTGCTTTTCTAGTTGGGTGTGTACCCGCTTAGAAATTTTGGCCATTCTCCACAAAATAATATCTTTAAAAAACCGCTCCCCATTCTCTTCACACTTTAATGTCGCCTCTAAACTATCTCTCTCCTTAATTCCACTCTCCAAAACTGTGGTTTGATGGCCATTGTCCGTAAGATACTTCCAAGTTGGAGCTTAACTAAAATCCTGACAGTCACCACCGCCCTTAATATTAATATATTATAGTTAAGTAAGAAAATGAAATAATTAGAGCAAAAATTAATATATAATAGTTCTGAGGGAAAACATCGTAAGGATAAGTAGCATTCTCTCGTAACAGACTAAAAAAGTAGGGAATTTTTCAATCATGATACTTTTAGATTAAAATGCCTATGTGGTTTATTTTTCCTAAATCGCCCTGGCAAATCGCCCTGCAAATCGCCCAAATCGCCCTGCCGCTGCCCAGGGCGATTGCATTTAAACCTTCTGGACAAGATCTTTCTCTTGTGCACCAAAAATAATTTTTATTAAATAATTTAAATCTAAAGAAGCTCTTAGGCGCTTTACTTGTATACTTTTTTTTGAGGCATCTTTATTTAAAAGATTAATAACTAATCTTCTTATTATAGCAAAATTTTCGGCTCCAAATCCTTTTTTCGATCGACTACGATCCTCATCAAAACTTACGTCTAAAGCGTAGTGCAGTTTATTTTCTATCTTCCAATGAGATCTAATAATTTGACTTAATTTGGTAGCATTAGGTTTTAAACTGCTAACATAGGTTCTAATGTCTTTAGTTATTTTACCATTAATTTCTCTTTCGTTAATAATTTGTACAAGGGAGTTAATCTCTTTCCATTCTTCCTTCCCTCTATCTCTTATTCTTTGGTTTTTTCTTCTACATAATAATTTTACAAATTCTTCTGGAACTGGGATTGCTGTACATTTTCTAGTTTCAATTCTACCATGGTCTTTTTCAATACTATCACATTCACTCTTCTCTTTTAATTCTTTAGTGAAAAGATCACTTGCTAATCTATGCATTGTCTTTTGATTATCTTTCAATGGTACAACGTAATTACCACCTTTTTCTAAAATACGGTTGGTAATATCAGCAAAACTTCCATTTGCATCTATGGTTACTGTTACACCAGATAAATTTAATATCTCAATCATATCCTTGAATACTTTTTTTTCTCCTTCTTTTTTAAAGTCCGCCTTTTTAACTGCCATTGCAACTCCTCCTTCAGTTAAATATGCATTAATCACACCTATCAATGAGACTGGTCCATCTGATTTACTCTGAGATGCTTTAAAATATTTTCCATCCAAAGAGATAGTATCGCCTTCTTTAAGTTTGATCAAACTATTGACCCAATTTAAAAATGCAACTTGAAATTTATCGGGAT
>JADGBS010000021.1:0-17731 GCA_015231325.1 Oligoflexia bacterium
ATCCTTTGAAATCCACATGGGTGGCAAGATGTCCAATCTCTCTTAAAATCGACTCCTTACTTCTGCTGATAATCTTTCGACCCTGATGTACCGCGATCGCACAAAAATTGCACTCTCCGTAACACCCACGATGGGTGGTAACCGAAAATTTAATAGTATCATTGGCAACTACTTTCCCCGCACTCGCGTAATGAGGATGCGTGTCTCTGGTATATGGAAGTTCATGGATTAAATCTAGTTCGTCGCTAGTTAATGATCGAGCTGGAGGATTATGAATCAGATAACGATTGTCGTATTTTTGATAGAGCCCCTGATACGGCCACCGTTTATAAAAAATTTCGAACATATTCTCAAATGCCTGTCGACCATCTAATCCTTGTATCTGTTGATAGCTAGGTAATTCTTCAAATTTGGCATTCACGTCCTTTGCCAAATAACAAATTCCAGGAATTTTTGCTAACACCCATGCCCCTAGAGGCGCACTTGCTAACGAACGTGCCAGTTCCAACACCGCTAGCTCTCCTTGTCCATAAATTAATATGTCCGCCTTAGCATCTAGCAACAACGATCGACGCAAACGATTGCTCCAATAATCGTAATGAGCAATTCTACGTAAGCTGGCCTCCACCCCCCCAAGTACAATCGGGACTGTATTTTTAAATTTGCGACGAATTAAATTACTATAGACTATACAAGCACGATCAGGGCGACGATCATTAACACCGCCAGGAGTAAGGTCATCGCTCCTGCGCCGTTTAAGTAGTGGGGTATAATTTGCTACCATCGAATCCATCGCACCAGCGCTCACTCCCCAAAAAAGGCGTGGTTCTCCCAAGCGGCCAATGTCTTCTAGACCATCATCTAGACTGTCATTTGGTTGTGCTATTATTCCCACTCGAAAACCATGATAACTTAACCAGCGTCCAATAACCGCCACACCCATATATGGACTGTCAATATAGGTATCACCGCTCACCAGCACCACGTCCAATTGCTTCCATCCCAACTGCTTTAACTCCACTTGCGTAGTTGGTAACATGACCGGCCGCGACAAAATAGTATCACCAGTAACAATAGTATCAATAGTATTGCGCATAGATATCACCGCTGATAAAAAGAAAAAAGTGAATATAAATAAACAGGTATAGAAACAGGTATAGAAACAGTTATAGTATATACCTTTATCAAGGTATAGAGGAGAAACACCAGTGAAAATTGCCATTTTAGGTCTGCCTGGCGCAGGCAAGAAAACTATCTTTAAACTACTAACCGGTCGTGAATCTCCCGTTAGTGGTCAAAGACGTCTAAACGAAGTAGTCACTGGAATCGCCCCAGTACGCGATCCCAGAGTAGATAAGATTGTGGAAATGGTTCACCCGCAAAAAATCACCTATGCCCAAACTGAATTTGTCCTGTGTAACGATATAGACGACACTAATAGTACTAACAACACTAGTGATCTCGGAAATTGGTTTGCAGAAGGACGTCTAGCAGACTTATTGTTCGTAGTCGTCCGTGATTTTGCTGCAGAAGAGGTATATCACCCAGCAGGGAGCGTCAATGCCGCTCGCGACAAAGAAAATATTACAACTGAACTAATATTAAAAGACCTCGAATTATTGGAAAAACGACTAGAACGCATGGCGAAAGATAGGGTAAAAAACCGCCCCACTCCGCAACAACAGCTAGAAGAACAAGTACTAAGTAAGTGCCGTCCGTTTTTAGAAGACAGTAAGTGTTTACGCACGGTAGAAATGACCTCAGAGGAAAAGTCGGCCATTAGTTCTCTAAATTTTCTCACTCGCAAACCAATTTTGTGGTGTTATAATATTGATGAGACCAAGGTTAAACTATTTAGTGCGACAGAACGGGATGCAAACGAATTCCATATTTCTGCAAAGATTGAACAAGAAATTATGGAAATTGCCGATAGCAACGAGCGCTCTATTTATCTGCAGGAGGTGGGGATAACTACTCCAGGAATTGACCGTCTCAACGCTCTCGCATACGATCTATTAGGGCTAATGTCGTTTTATACTATGGGAAAGGACGAGGCACGGGCCTGGACCATTCGCAAAGGAACCCCCGCTCCTAAGGCCGCTGGTAAAATTCATAGCGACCTTGAACGTGGTTTCATTCGTGTGGAGATCACCAAATATGACGATTTGCTTAAGTATGGAGGAGAACAACAAATCAAGGCCGCCGGCAAAGCGATGGTTAAAGGACATGATTACATAATTGCCGACGGGGATATTTGTAACTTCCTTTTTAAGGTTTAATTTAAGGTTTAACTTAATGTTTAACTAAAGTTTGCTTAATGTATGATCTCGTTTGATCTGGAAAATTTTTCATGCTGGCGGAGGGTTTCCCTATAACAAACAATATAAACAATACAAAAAAAATTTTATATTGTATAAAAACGTACCGCAGCAGTTTGTGGAAAACATTAACAGAACAACCGAAATAGAAGTAATTAACACAGAGCAAAGGAGTCACCAATGTCAAAAAAAAATCGTAACCTCAAAAACGTGATTGCAACCACACTTCTCACATTGGGCATGGTTGGCAGTGTTTTCAATGTTTTGTTCCCAATCTCCTCCTACGCGTCCTTTTCTCCTACATCGCCATCTTACTCCGCCTCCACGATAAGTGGGGAAGAGCTCGCCGATGACCTTAACAACCCAGGTTATGGCGGTACTGGCCCCAATTCAATGCAGTTTCCATCCTATTCCCCAGAAAGTTTGGCGACAAATGGAGATATGAATTCTACGTTCGATGATGATACTGGAAACTCTATGCCCAATATGGACTCGACTATGAGTATGAATACTCAGGAATTCGGCGATTAAGAATTGAGGGAATCAATTATCAAATTAATCGTAATCCCATATAAAAATATCATACTTAATACCACTTAAATACAGGACTAAAAAAGTCTGATATCCTCCCCAAAGTGACGAATGTTTCCACAAAAGTTTTGATTGCAACATTGAAAAAAAATTTGTAAATAGTCAGCTAGTGCTATAATCTGACACTGTTGGTGGTGTAGACACGAATTCGATAGTTCAATTATAATGTGGGCGGTTAGCTCAGCTGGGAGAGCATCAGGATGGCATTCTGAGGGTCGCAGGTTCGATCCCTGTACCGTCCACCACTAACAATCAGCATAATTACTCCTCAAAAACTTCCTATTGCCATGTTATTTGGCGCCTTCTTCTCATAACTGCCTGAGTAATAGCACTAGTTTTCCTGATAGTTGAATTAAGTCAGAATTAGAGGACAGGGAAATCTCTTTTTCAACCAGATCTTTCTTCCCCTCAAGCGCAAGGACCAGGACTTCGGAAGCTTTTTTATGAAATTGAGCATGGAGACTTTTAATTTCCTCGAAGCTTTTATCATCGCAAATATTTTTTAAATCTGTATAAATCCATTTTCCAAAATCACAAAGATTGTCTTTGCAAACAATCTCCGGTTTAAAATCACTTTTTCCTGTATTCACGGTAGATTTTAATCTTTTAAACCATTCAAGATGCGCTTTAATAGCAGAATCAATTTTTGCTTTTTTTTCATTTTGATCCATAAAAACCTCTCTTTTGTATTCACTATGTTTACGAATACCATGCTTGAGATCAGCTGCCTGAGCATACTAAGTATTTAACGACATTCAGTAAAAAAAACTTTAATGGTTTACTATTTTTATTTTATGTATCTTCTCGTTATTGTCTTTATTGACTTTATATTTTGTTCATTCAAACCGAAACATATAACGATTATTCTCGTTATTATCAATTATATTCATGAGGTAGGTTTAAATTGAATTCTGCCAAATTATTATCATTTTTATTTTACATACTCATAACGCTCTCCATCTTCTCCTGCCAATCGACACAAAATAAATATTCATCAGAAAAATTACACAACTATGCTCACCTCATGCCCAAGGCCGTGCTCCATGTCCACTTAGAAGGTTCCATTTTGCCAGCAACTATCATCAAATTAGCTCAGAAAAACAATGTTAAAATGCCGTTTAAAAACGAAGCCGAGTTCAAAGCACTTTGTAACTATTCGTCCTTTGAACAATTTGTAACATTATTTAAACAAATCATCAGCTGTCTTAAAACTCCAGAGGATTATGAAACAATTGCATATGAATATGGACGAGAATGTTCAAAACAAAATATACTTTATTCTGAAGTCGTATTTTCATTATCAACAAACTGTAAGCTATCTGGTATCGATTGGCAAACTCTTCTGCAAAGAATAAACAAAGGCAGGGCCAGAGCTCAGCGTGAATTTGGAGTGACTTGGAATTGGATCTTTGATTTAACACGTACTAATCTTTTTGGGCCAGAAAAATTTGTAGATATTTTAATTCAATCGCGCGACACGGGGCAAGGACTTGTTGCCATGGGGCTTAGTGAAACACTCGTTACCTATAAAGTAGCAGAATATCAACATGTATTTGATAAAGCAATCTCCGCCAAACTTCCGATTATACCTCATGCTGGAGAATTTCAAGGTCCTGTTAGTGTGATTAATTCACTTAAGGCATGCCAGGCCTCACGCATCCATCACGGTGTTCGTTCTATTGAAGATCAAACCCTGGTGCAAGAACTTGCAAAAAGACAAATACCTCTCGACATCTGCGTCAGCAGCAACGTAAAACTAGGGGTTGTCGCTAATTACAAACAACACCCAATTCGTCGTCTATGGGATGCTGGTCTTTTAATAACCATAGGCGCAGATGATCCATCGCTTTTTGATTCGAATGTCAACCAAGAATATGACCACCTGATTGATGATTATAAATTTACTATTGACGAGCTTGAACGTGTTAGTCTTAACGGTTTGCAAGCAGGACTCTTACCGACACAGGAAAAAGAATTATTGATACAAAAATTCAAATCTGAATTTATACGGCTACGGAAAAATATTTTCTAAGCTATTTACCAGATGTGTTCGAAAATTTATTCCATTAGATTGATGGGTAACGTTTATGGTTAGAGACAAAGGCATTGCATTATTGATCTTGGCCTTTTTCATGGGGACTGCTATTGGTCTAGGAATGATCAGTGCTCAGGCATATTTATTAAGTGAACTACAGGCAATCCACAGTATTTATGTTGGGATTATCACGGGTTTTATGCTGTTCCCGTTTTTTCATTATCTGCCCCCTAAAAAAATGAAATTTGCTTCTTTTTCAGTGATACTAACAATAATATTCATTGTTCCATTGATATTGGTCGATCTACGATTGGTAGACGACAAAATCAACAGTTTCATGTTTCTAATTCTGGCCATCTTAGGATACAGCATATTTGGCTGGATCACTTTTGAGCTAACCAGTCGTTATCTTGCCCCTCCGCGTGCACAAGCTTACTTTTCGTATATCTCTTCATTTTCTGAATTGGGATTGATTTGTCCATTAGTCGTAATCAAAATAATGAAAATAGAATTATCTTTATCTCAAAATATCTACATAATTATTACTTGTTATCTAATCATTCTATTCTTGCTTTTGTTACTGTTTGTTCCTAAAAAAAATATTGAAATAAAATATACTAAAAAGTGCGAAGACCCCGTTGAAATTCTACCCGATTTTGCCAAAAAGATGAAATACATTTTCATTCTATTTTGTCTCTGTTTAGGCAGTTTTAAAATCATCGAAAGCTATGTAGTAAAAGCAGCGTTAAAGTTTAATTTGTCTTCATTTGAGCTAATCGACAATATGATTTCCCAGTATTATTTAATAACCAGTATCACTATTTTCTTTTTTAGTATCTTTTTGGGGAAAGTTATTGAAAATAAGAGGGTTTCGCCATCAACGCTTTTGATGATTCAAGCATTACTTTTGACACCAATAATCATTGCTTGTATTATATTTGAAAATTTTTATCTCATTATTCTATTAGAAATTATACGTAGAGCTGTCGAGGTCGGACTTTATTCTCCCTCATCAAAAATGATTCTTTCTGCATTTCAGGGTAAATTACGTTCCCAGTTTTTATCAATTCACACCTTTTATTATTATACATTCATGTCTACTCCGATGGTCATTCTCTTTTACTTTACCAAGGAACTACCATATTTGCGCGAACAACATTTATTGCTTTATCTGTGTATTGCATCATTATTAATGTCCTTGTTTGCGACTAAACAACTGATAAAAAATTTTATTTCTTTAATGTATACTTATATACACTCCGGGGCAAAGACTGCATCCATCATAGCGGTTAACATGCTCTCGTTTTTAAGACCAAATAATTATACTATCCAAATGTCAAACCTACTAACATCTTCTCCCAAGAAAATTCTTCGCAAAGACATCATTTTGGGTTTGGCCTACGTCAAAAATGAATTATCTTTGAAAACAATTATCGATGAATTTAACTCCGACCACGAAACTATTCAGATGGCAGTAGTCGATGCGCTGCACATTTCTCGCTCTTATTCCGCTATAAACTTTTTAATGAATATTATAAATGCCAAAGTTCGACCTCGTACCTTACGAGTGCGGATAAATGCTATGATGGTTATTGCCGGTCTTTACGGTAAAAAAGCAATCCCTTTTCTGCTTAATGGACTAAGAGACCACGATCTTCGGATTATCGCGAATACTTTAGAAACTCTATGCATTTTTAAAGAGAAAGAGCTAATTCCGTATTTCAAAGAATTTTCCACTTCCGACAATCCACGTATTAAGGCCAACGCATTAATGGGATTATCGGCCTTTAGAAAAACCAAAAAGTATTACTTGCAGACTATCGACGCCATTTTGGAAGGTAGTGATGAAAAGATGATCTCATCTATGCTATACGTAGTAGGCAAAAAAAAGCAAACGCAATTTAAGAGCTCACTTCATAAAATATATAAAAATGTAGAATTAATTTCTAATTTTCAAGTCAAACGAACCCTTGCCTGGGCGCTGATCATGATTAATGATGAAAAAGGTTTCCAATTGTCTGCTGAACTATTAGTCGGAGATGGCAAATCTGCCTCCCCCGGGGAAGCACAAGTAGAGAGTTTTATGCATTTTGTTTCTCAATTACCACAGGTTATACGTTTTGATTTGCTAAAATATATTGCTGTTGAACACATCCAAAAAGACCGGGCCGTTTCGTTAGAAAAACTTGGGAATATTCTTAAAAAATCTACCTTCGACTTTCATGAGGAACTAGATTACCTTGGATTTTTAATCCATACTTCACCAATTACGCAAAAGGGACCATAGTACCTTTGCTTCCGTCATTAGTTATTAATAATTGCGCTGTTTGAAAAATCAATGCTAAAATGGCCGTCGGAAAAAATATCGATATTCGTCATTAACATTAACATTAACGGGGACAATAAATGAAAAATTCAAGTCTTATGACAATCACGATAATACCAATGACCATACTGACCATACTAACCACACTAACCACATTATTGACCATCTCCATTGAAGAGAGTCATGCTAGTGGAATGCTGTTACATATCCTAATGTGTAAAAACGCGATTGAAAAAACTAGCTCGCCGGAGATTCAACACCTGCTACGAGGAGAAATGGATGCTTATTTAAGTGGATGTATCTTTCCAGACTCAGGTTATGCTGCCAAAGAAGGTTACGGAGAGTATACTCATTGGACTCCATTCCTAAACAAATATTTAGATCTACTCCTAACGCGTTGCCCCATAACCAGCATTAACGACAATGATCACAAGTGCAAAAAGAACTGGGCACATTTTTTTGGAAACCTGGCACATGCGCTTGCAGATATGAATTTTGATCGCCACTTTCTGCCAGAGGCCGCCATACATGACTTTAACAACGATCACGCCAAGGCCCATAAATTTCTAGATCTACAACTAGAATTTGTTGCTGCCAATGATTACAAGAAATCGATCACACTTCCCGATGGATATGCACCAATGCCAGAGATTGTTGAAACTTGCAAGCAAGCAGGAATTCATACTGAAGAGAACAAAATCAAGCAGGGCATATGTATTATGAAATTAGCATACGCAGGCATTAGAATCTCTTCACCATTTTTATTCAGAATTGAAAAAAGAAATGCTCCGTGGACAACATCAAATTATTTTTCCGCAAAAGGCGGAATCGACGATACTGGAAATACCATTGCTCAAATCTTTAACCAATTAAGTGAATATCTTTTTGGATCTATTGCCATGAACGATCTGCCATTCATATTGTCGGAAAATGGAGAATGGCCGTGGATTGTCGTTACCGGTTCGGTCGCAAGTTAATAAATCAACACAAAGCTGATAAAATTAATTATAGGTTAATGATTCTTGCGTGATAGACTCAGAATCTATGAGAACGATTAGTAAATTTTTTTCAAATCATGTGGTTTATAAGATTTATGCAGTTTATTCAATTTTTTGCACAGTTCATTTTTTATCTACTGTCTCCATCTGCAATGGGTCAACCAATGGGTCAATAAATAGATCAATCGATAATTTTATCAATCTTGAAGGCAAAATTGACATTGCCGGTGGAACGGCCCACCTTCCAGTGATGAAGGAAGCGGCCAATAATATTATGAAAAGAAATTCCAAAATTCGCATCAGTGTCACTGGTGGTGGTTCTGGAATTGGAGTGCAAAAAGTAGCGGCCGGTTTGGTAGAAATTGGAAACACCGGGCGGGCATTGAGTCAAATGGAGATAAATAGGTACGGATTGAAAACATTCCCTTTTGCCATCGATGGGGTTGCAATAATTGTTCATCCCCGCAACCCCGTCGGGGTTAGGGCCCTAAACAGTGATCAAATAAGAGACATTTATCAAGGAAAAATAACTGACTGGAATCAACTTACCAAACCCATAACCAGGGCCAGGGCCAACACCAGATCTACTTCAACGTCAACCATCAATGTTTACACGAGAGATGAGGCCAGCGGCACGCTAGAGGTTTTTATCAATACATTGCTGTACAACAAGAACGAGGACAATATTAAAAATTCTGCTGTTGTTTTACCCTCCAATGGTGCCATGAAAATCGCTGTCAGCAATGACCCAAACGCAATAGGTTTTGTGAGCATGGGGACCACTATGGCAGATAGCAGCATTACCACCGTGTCATTAGATGGGGTAGCGGCGACACAAGAGAACGTCAGAAAAGGCATTTATAAATTGGCCAGAAAACTTTATATGAATACCAAAGGACAACCTTCAAAATTAGTTCAAAAATTTATTGAGTATATCTACAGTGACGAGGGAAAACAAATCATCAGCAGGGCCGGTTATTTGCCTTTTTACCATGAATATCACCCATAATTTTAGTATTATGAATATGCTATATGGCTCTGTTGTCCTATCTACCCTGGCAATCTTAGTAGCATATCCAATAGCGTTGGGGGTCTGTGCGCTGGTTAACGGCATTGCGCCCAGCTCGATAGCTAAAATACTAAAAAATGCTATTCACTATATGACATCAATACCCACTGTGATTTATGGTTTTATTTCGGTCATTATCCTCGTTCCTTTGGTGAGAAATTTATTCCGCTCGGGGAGTGGATATTGTCTTCTAACTACTGTATTAACCCTTTCGGTAGTAATTTTACCAACTATTATACTGATCATAAATTTGCAGATAGAAAAAATTCCCCCCAGTATACGTATTGGTTGCAGAGCGATAGGAATGTCACCGGCCAGTGAAATGCTTTGGATAATTTTTCCGGCCGTAAGAAACGCTCTAATCGATGCATTTATTCTAGGATTCGCGAGAGCGAATGGAGATACATTGATAGCACTCATGGTATCTGGAAATTCGCCACAAATTCCAAAAAATTTATTTGATTCATTTAGAACGTTACCAGCGCACATTGGGATAGCAATTTCTACAGATACACAAACAGTAATTTATCAATCGATATTTCTTTCCGGATTAATTCTAGTTTTGGTTACTATTTTAGTTACTATTTTGGTTAATATTTTGGTTAATATTTTGGCGAATACTATATCTAGATTAAAAATCCTACCCCTTTACAAGCATAAGAACGACCGGCATTGGTGACCATCTCCATGACATCAATGATTGAGAAACTATTTACGTTCTTTTCAATAATTTGTGGAGCAATAATAATTTTCCTGCCCTCCTCCGCAATTATTTTTCTACTTTACCACGGATGGCATGTTATAAATCCAGTGCTTTTATTTGGAGAGACTCCTTGGAGAGATGTCATTTTTCTGAAAGCACCTATCTACAACGGAATAGGAAATGCCGTCGTAGGAACTTTTTTTCTAATCATTAATGCATCATTGCTCGCAATCCCAATTGGAATTATTAGTGGTATTTTTCTGTCACAATCTTCACATTTGTCACCACATAAATTGAATAAGTTAAACATGATCCGTAAAATTCTTTCCATTTATGTTGATATCTTATCCTCAATTCCATCAATAATTATGGGTCTCTTTGGTTTAATGCTAATTTTAACTTTGCGAAAAACATTTGTCCCCAATGCGAACACTTGCATGTTTTTATCTTCTTTTTGTCTAGCGTTATTGGTGCTCCCCTATATAATCAGGAGCACAGAAGGGGCCCTTAACTCACTTCCAGAAAAGTTCAAATTACTTGGTCCCGCCCTGGGCATGAATAAATTAGAAAGTGCTAGATACATTTTGTTACCACTGGCCAGTAGAGGAATTCTCAGTGGAATTATTTTGTCTATTGGTCGCATCGCTGAAGACACCGCAGTAATAATGCTGACTGGTGCAATCGCAAATACTGGACTATCTGGAGGTATATTCGACAATTTTGAAGCGTTACCATTCTCTATATTTTATCTTGCGACAAACTACAGTAATCAAAACGAACTAGATAACGCTTTTGGGGCCGCCATCATACTATTGGGAATAACTACACTCACCTTTGTTCTTGCGCGTGCTATACAAAAAAGACTCGAAATAAGATGGAAATAAAATGGAAAAACCAATTATTAAAATAATCGATCTCCGTGTTACGTTTGCTGATCGAGAAATATTCAATTCTGTTAATATAGATTTTCTTCCAAAAACAATTAATGTTGTCATGGGAAAATCCGGAATTGGCAAAACCACTCTATTACGGT
Organism: Oligoflexia bacterium; assembly: GCA_015231325.1. GTDB lineage: Bacteria > Bdellovibrionota > Bacteriovoracia > Bacteriovoracales > Bacteriovoracaceae > JADGAN01. The sequence continues at coordinate 11,074 of JADGBS010000021.1, forward strand.
CTATTAATAGATTAAACGAGTGTTTTGCTGGCCACAAAACTACTGGCACAATTCTAGTTAATCTCGATGCCAACGACAGTTATATTAATATATACGATAAAGCAACATCCGTTAATGATCTGCGAAAAAAAATCGGAATGGTCTTTCAACAACCCAACGTACTGCCGTGTTCTATTATAAAAAATTTATCTATTCCGTTAAATAATATTAGTCATATCGCAAAAAAAAACATCCAAGAAAAAATACAACGGACATTATTGGAAGTTGATTTATGGGATGAGGTAAAAGACAGATTACACCACAACGCCAATATACTCTCTGGCGGAGAACAACAACGTTTATGTTTGGCCAGGGCATTAATACTTGAACCGCAAATTTTACTTTTAGATGAGCCAACTTCTTCAATAGACTTACCTACCACCGAAAAAATAGAAAATTTATTCAAAAAATTGTCAAAAAGGATAACACTTTTAGTGGTTTCTCATGATGAATTGCAAGCAGAGAGAATCGCTACTGGTAAAATATTTAGCTTGTGTTTATCTAAAGTTGCTTAAAACCGTCACTTAAAACTGTCATAAGACCGGCGACACTTTATTAAATAAATTGGTACCCCGCTCAAAAATAAAATTGAACCATAAATAATTATCTCTGTACCACTTCCAATTATCGCCCACAGAGAATAAAGTATGGCCAAAGTGGTAATGAGCAATGACTTAAATAGGCGGACACCACTAAATTGCTTTTTATCCCTGAGCAACAATACTAATTCTGCAATAGAACTTAAAAGATATGGAACTAAAACCGCCAAAGTGGCCAACAATGTAATAAAGGTGAATTGCTTCAAAAGCCCCTGACTGATGGTTAGGGTTAACAACATGGTGATGAATAAACTTGATATCAAAAGGCCAACCGCTGGGGTCTTATAGCGAGACTCTCGGGCAAACAATTTTGGAAAGACACCATCCCTGGCCGCCGCCTTCGGTATCTGTCCCTGTAGCATGATCCACCCATTCAGTGCCCCAAAACAAGATATTACCGCTCCGATAGTTATGATCAAAACCCCTGCCTGTCCAAAAATTTTCCTGCCCGCATCCGCAAAAGGAGCAGTGGAATGCTGCAATTCGACTACATTAAACATTCCCATTATTACGATTGTACTCAAAATATAAATAAGTGTTGCAATCAATGTACCCAAAATTGTTGCCCGTTGAATATTAGCGGGATTGTCTACTTCATCTGCAGGAACTGTCGCGGATTCAAGGCCAGTGAATGCCCATAAAGTCAAAGTGGCAGCACCGGTCAGCGCCGATAAATCTGACATTCCACTAACATTGAAGTGTGCCAAATTATCGCCTTGAACAAAAAAAATCCCTACAATCCCAACTAGGGCCAGAGGTAATATTTTCAAAACGGTTGTGAGTAATTGCACCAAACCAGCATTCCTTACCCCAAAAATACTGATCAGCGTTAGCATCCAAATCACTCCGGCCTTGACAAAAAAGGAGAACACGTGATTTTCGTTCAAGACTGGCCAAAATACCCCAAGGTAACTGGTAAATGCCACCGCAATCCCTGCGGTTCCTACACAGATATAGATCCAATAGTTGTACGCTACCTGAAAACCAGCAAAATTGCCCAAAACCTCTCGACAAAAAATATATGGACCACCAGTATGGGGCATCCTACGACTCAAATTAGAAAAAACTAATGCTAAACACATAGAACCGATCGCGGTCAATATCCATGCAACAATACTGATACTCCCAAAAACCGCTAGAGATGCCGGTAACATAAAAATACCCGAACCGATCATATTCCCCACTACCAAAGACGTGAGCATCCACGGCCCTAATTGACCACCACGACTGTTGATGTTATTTTTAGTAATCTCTTTTTTTGCCATTTTTGCTACTTTTGCCATTTTTGCCATTTCCTCCTCACGAGAATCACTTTAGACACCTTGTCTTGTTCTAAGCTAATACAATTTTTAGAATTGTCATCAGCTAATTTTCTAAAAATGTCTATTTGGCAATTTTCAGGTAGTATCAGCTAGTAGTAGTAGGGGAAAAAAGATGGCAAGTGCTAAACGGCAAACGGTAAGCGGCAAGCGGTAACAAAGAGGTTCTTCATTAATTTAAAATTTAAGCATTATGATCAATCAGCAGTTTTTTTATTTCTGCCAAATCAAAAGGTTTCCTAATATACCCGTATATCCCCTCACAACCAGAATTTTCTTGTTCCGTTAATTGTTCAGCATAAATGCCACCAGTGATGATGAAAAATTTGGTGTCTTTCAAATGAGATATTTTTCTTGCTTCGCGTATAAGAACATCTCCTCGCATTTTAGGCATTTGCATATCGGTGAGAACATAATCAAAAGTTCTCTCTTTTAGTATTAGAAGGGCCGCTTCGCCATCGGCCGCCTCTTCAACAGCTAGGCCAATTTTTTTAATATACATGCATAAAAAACGTCTTATAATTTCTTCATCATCCACGATGAGCACTTTCTTTATAATTGGTGATGTTTCTTTTTGCCCCTGGGATTTTTCATCCACATCCTTTGCAGTTTGAAGAGAACCAGTCAAAATGGAGGAGGAATGAGTGCCGTCATCATAATGTAGCGGCAATTCTATCGTGAATGTGCTTCCTGATTTTTTTTCACTCTCACAGGTAATTTTGCCACCCAATAGAGCTATGATCGATTGTGAAATTGAAAGCCCCATCCCGGTGCCTTTTCCTGGCCCTTTTGTTGTAAAAAATGCGTCAAAGATTTGTCCCTTAATCTTCTTATCCATTCCAATACCATTATCCGCTATTTCAATGCAGATGCAGTCACCTACGTTCTCACTTGAGATTTTTATAATGCCTTCGCCGTTTTTTTCTTTGATCGCATCCCTAGCGTTTACAAGCATGTTCATCACAACCTGTTGAATCTTACCCAAATTTCCTACAACGATGGTTTTGGTGGCGGTTAACTCTAGTTTAGTTTCCACATTATCTTTCGTGAATAAGTTGACAACCAATTCATAGGCATCAATAATTGCATTATGAATATCGATTGGCTCCAATTGATCAGCATCTTGTCTTGCATAATGCAAAAGACCACTTGTTATATTTGAAATTCTCTTGACCGCCTGTTTAATTCGATCAGCAGCATTGGTTATGTCGCTTGTACTAATCACATCACTATTCGTATCTCCTGCAGAAGCAATAAGCGTATCAGTGTACATATTAATAATGGAAAGAGGGTTATTTATCTCGTGGGCCACGCCAGCGGCCAATGTACCGATGGAGGCCAATTTATCAGAATGAATAATTTGGGCCTGAAAATTTCGCGTGTCATCTTCCGCTTTTCTTCGTTCGGTAATATTGCGAACAATTACCCAAGCATGTTGCATTATATCTTTTTCATCAAAAATAGCAAATGATTGAATTTCGATAGGAAATGAAATTCCTTTCTTGTGAATACATTCGGTTTGAAAAACGTCGGAATGACCATTGGTTAGTAATTGTTTTTGGAAAATCTCTTTCTGATGCAAAGTACACCAGTCAGAATGAAAATCACTATATAATTTCTTCTGCCTGAGCTCATCAATCGTATAACCAACCATGCAACAATAAGCTGGGTTGGCATCGATAAATTCCCATTGGACGTTTACCACAACTACGCCATCGCGACTATTTTCAAACAACTCACGATATCGTTTTTCACTTCTTTTGAGGGAACTTTCTGCAAGCTTCTCAGCAGTAATATCGCGTACAGTTGCTTGCAACATAAATTCTCCGGATATTTCCATCCGGCTTAACATAACTGTGGCCGGAAAAACCTCCCCGTTCATCCGTTTATGCATCCATTCGAAAAAATTGCTACCTATAATCATGGCCTCATCAATCATTTTCCTTGCCAATATGATTGAAGATTGTCCATCCATTTGCTTCTCAGGAGAAAATTCCCATGGGGCAAATGAAATGAAAGTGGCCTCATCATTTGTCTTAAACATCTCCACTGTCGCTGGATTTGCCGAGGTAAACTTCCAATGAGGTGGACCTACAGTCATAACCGCATCTCTGGAACTCTCAAATAGTACTCGATAACGTTCCTCACTAGCTAGGAGTGCTTGCTCCGCATGTCTGCTTTCAGTAATATCTCTATCAAATCCTTGATAACCATAAAATTTTCCAGAGTCGTCAAACAAAGGTATAGCGCTTGTAGAAATTGTCAAAATACGACCATCTTTGGTTTTAATTTGGTTTTCAAAATTTTCAAACGGTTTCGTCTGATCAAAAACAGTGAAAAAATGTTGGTTGTCTCCTAAACGGATCTGACTCCAACGCATAATTCCTTCTATTTCTGATACTTTATATCCAAAAATCTCTTCTGCAACATCATTAATATAAGTATAGATACCTTGTGTATCAATTTCCCATATTACAATATGACCATGTTTAGTAACAGCTCTTAGCCTAGAATGTTTTTTGCGTAATTCTAATTCAAATTCATTTTTCTTAATAAAACTTCTTACGGTTAATAACGCTACAGCAGTAGAGAGGAGTAAAATAAATATAGTGCTAATAGGAAGAATAGTTTCCCTTAATAAAATTCTTTTCCAATTATTTGCATCAATATCCATACCCATAACTGCCACTATCTTCTCCGTATTGGGATATTTGATAGGAACAACGCCGCTCACCCACGTTCCCCAACGATCTTCTACCGGACCAATGACTTGCGACTGCTCTCCATTGAACACTTTGTGAAATCCTTCGGCCGCCTCACTATAAATTTGCCCAGGCGGTGATAAATCCGGTGAATTAGGCGGTTCATTGTCCACATAGAAAAAAATTTCTCCACTTGCTTTACGACCAAGAATATAGATAAACCGTATATTTTTACCAACATCTCTAATACTCCGAAATTGATCCTTTAAATGCAAGTAATTAGGATGGGACACATCTTTTTCTGTTCCGCTTAAAGATTGAATTTTCTCTAAATCGATGATTTTAGATACCATTAATGTCTGAGACAAAAAATCTTTTCTCAAATTTTCATTAGCATCTTTTATATAAAATGATGCTACAAGAAATCCAAAAGCAATAATGGGGATCAGCGATATGAGTAACCAATTTCTTGTATTTTTAATTAGACGTTTTTTTTCCTTCTCCTTAGTTGTTTCGTAAAAAATGGTTACGAAAAAACCTCTCTTGGGTGAAAAAACTTTGACTTGATACCATTTTTTTAGTCGCTCAGAATATTGCTCAAAACTATCTGAACCATTGTTTAAAGCAATATAACCATAAAAAGAAATCCAATCAAATTTATCGTTTTCAATTCCGGGAATGACCTCAGTTACTTTGCGTCCTAAAATATCTTTTGATTTAATTCCTGTCAGTTCTTCAAAGACCTGATTTACCTCAATGAATTCATAATCTATTGGCCTTTCCTGATTATCGAGAATAACTTTGTGAAAGGCATATCCATTTGAGGCCTCCATTACTAAATTCTTATAAAATTCGATATTCAATTTTTACTCTCATTTTTACGACGTAACGATGTTCATTTCTCCTGATCTACCGATAATATCATTATGCAATTCTTTGGTCAGCTCGGCAAAGTAGGCGCTACAATCGGTGAACGAATATGACACAGGACAATACGGTACAGGACAATACTGTACTGTACTAGACCAATATATTTATTTCACCATAAAAGAAATCTCGTCTCTCCACTTAACATCGCTTTTGCTGACTAACTGTAACCGATATTTACCTCTAGCAATTTTCCATTTTATTGATTTTTTTCCGTCCGCACGAGCAATCATTTTTCCATTAAGTCGCCAAAAATTATCTCTACTAATATCCTTTGCTTCAAAAAAAATATATTGCCGATTACGTGGAATATCCGGGTCAAGCGCCACCGTCATCCCATTTGTGGGATAAATAATTCGTGGAAAAAGTGGCCAACGTGATGACCTGGTGGCGCTCCTAGTGGCCGTAAAAATTGGTTCTGTTCCACGAATATAATAACTGTCCCCACGCTTCACCAATCCGGTCGGAGTCGGCGCAGCTACCACTGTGCGTCGCCCTATCCCTTCCAGTTTCTCTCTTTGCTGAAGCGCCTGCATCACCTCGACAAAAATCGGCGCCGCCCCCATAATTCCGCTAACATTCCACATCGGATCTCCACTCATATTTCCCACCCAAACGCCAACGGTATATTTTTTAGAATATCCAACGCACCAATTATCACGCATATCTTTGCTAGTACCAGTTTTAACGGAGTATCCTACTCCTGATAGCGACAACACTGAATCCAAACCGAATGTTAAAATTCGATTCTCTTTGTTCGCCAAAATTTCTGAAATAATAAACGCCGCTTCCTCAGAATAAATTTTTCTATTCTTGCTTGTATCCTTACCCACATAATTGCTCATGGGTACATTATAATCCATAATTGATTCTTGCCATTTTCCACCATTCGCCAATACACGATAGGCATTGGTCACTTCTAAAAGTGAGACATCTACCGCTCCCAAGGCCAACGATGGACCATAAAAGGCATTGCGCTGTAATTGAGTAAAACCTAATTTTCCTAATAGCGACAAAAACTCATCTACTCCCAATAATTCCAATACCCTAATTGCGGGAATATTCAACCAAG
>JADGBS010000021.1:17741-26824 GCA_015231325.1 Oligoflexia bacterium
CCACCTTCAGCGGCACCTCACCGTAAAATTTATGATCATAATTTTGTGGGTTATAATCTCCACCCTCAACTGCAAGCGCCAATGGAGAGTCAATCAGAATCGAGTTCATAGTTAAGATTCGACGACCAATAATTTCAGCATAGAGAAAAGGTTTAAGTATCGAACCCGCCTGTCTCCTGGCGGCCACGCCATCCACTGACGGCGCGCTAGAATCACTTCCGATATTTGCTAAATACGCTAACACCTCTCCGCTGCTGTTTTCCAATACTACTACCGCAGCATCAGCAACATTTCTTCCTGCCAAGTTTTTTATTTGAACATTAGCAATTCGTTTTACTAGTGCCTGAATCTCCGCATCAACACTTAATTTTCTGATTAATTTTTTCGTGCCAACAGTACCCGCACCTACACCAGCACCTATACCAGCACCTACGGCGGGAAGAATACTCTCTTCGTCGTTACTGATTTTGTCTATACTGACTTTGTCGCTATCATTTTTCTTAGAGAGCAGTTGCAGCACCCAAACGCGTAATTGTTCCTTATCACTACTTCTCCGCCACAAATCTTCATCGCTCTTCTTGATGCGTTCTTGCAACAATTCTATCCTCCTAATAATCATTTCTGCTCTTGCATTGGGAGAACGAATCAATACAGTCAGTAACATGGCATCATCGGTTGAGAGTGTACTCACCTCTTTTTTCAATAACTTTTCACACGCCGCCGCCACTCCCTGAAGCTCTCCGCGAAAAAAAACCAGGTTCAAATATGCCTCTAAAATCTCATTCTTTTGCCACAACTGCTCCAACTTCCGGGCATCGCGCATCTGTTGTAATTTATCTTGGAATTTATTTTGCAGTTTCTTTTGTTTAAATAATTTCACTAGCTGCATGGTGATAGTGCTGGCCCCACCTCGTCCACCACGCTCTCTCCATGCCCACAATTGTCTCCAGGTGGCATTAAGCATCGAAGGCCAATCGACCCCTCCATGGAAATAAAAACGCTGATCTTCAGAAAGCAAAAGCAGTTTTATAAAATCTTTAGAAATTTTTTCTAACGGTACCCACTCTCCGCGGTAACTGCTAAAATCCACTCTCACTTTCTTGAGCGGCCTATCCTTTCTGTCGGTAATCAGCAGATAAGAGGGGAGATACTGACCCTTGACTTCAGCAAAGGCCGGTAAAAAAGAGGGTGATTCAGGCGCATGAGTAACATGCGCCGCATGTTGCCCATGCGCCGCATAGGCGACAGAATAAAAAGAATTAAAAACCAATAACAACCAAGTAATAACGTTAGGTATTGAGTTTTTTGTATTTTTCACAATTACTCCATAAGTGTAGACATTTTAAACAGTTAGGGTGTAAACTTCGGCATATTCCTAGCACTTTATTTTTAGGAATAAGGAACATGTTCTATCCTATTTATACTTACCTATTTAACAAGGGGTTTTTATGAAGAAAGTTCTTGCAATCTTAGCACTGGCGTCTTTTCTGACATTGCCACTTGCCTCTATCGCTCTGGACACTCCTGCTACCGCACCAACCGATGCTTCTGCTATAGACAAAGCTGCTGCTCCTACCAAACACACGACAAAACATAAAAAGCATCACCGAAAACACAAAAAAGGCAAATGTAAGGGCGAGTGTAACAAGTAATAAACAACAACGTAAAATTGTAAAATTTTCTCTGTTTTTTACTGCCCACTACCAACACTAACTAATAATCTCTGACATATTAAAAAAACTGATCGATACAAATTCACATTGCAGAGAATCTATGCTAAACGGGTGAGAAATCATTATTTACCAACCATTAATGTTAAATGCGATTGGAGACCAACAAAATGAATATTACTAAAAAGAACCAAAATCAACATCCTGCTGCATCAACCCCACGTACAACTATCTCTATTAAAGAGAAAATCGGGTACGGTCTGGGAGACACTGCTTCTAATTTTTACTGGCAGATGTTCATGAGTTTTATCCTTTTCTTTTATACCGATGTCTTTGGGATTTCGGCCGCTGCTGCTGGAACCCTGCTTCTCGTTACCCGTATCTGGGATACAGGAATCGATCCATTGATGGGCATCATGGCCGATCGTACGGATACTAGGTGGGGCAAGTTTCGTCCCTATTTGATCTGGATGGCCATTCCTATTGGTATTATTGGTGTTTTAGCGTTCACCACCCCAGATCTAAGTACTACTGGTAAAATTATTTACGCCTACGTAACCCTCACGCTCTTAATGGCGGCCTACTCGGCCATCAATACTCCCTATTCTGCATTAATGGGGGTGCTCACCTCTAATTCTTTGGAACGAACTAGCATCTCTTCTTACCGTTTTGTGTTGGCCTTTGTCGCCGCTTTCATCGTGCAAGGAACTACTCTGCCGTTAGTGCAATTTTTTGGAAAAGGAAATCAGGCGATTGGCTTTCAATGGACCATGGCAGTTTTTTCCTTAGCAGCAGTCGTGCTGTTCTTCGTTACGTTTTTGACTACCAAGGAGCGTATCCGTCCTCCAGTCAATCAAAAGACCTCATTAAAAAATGATGTTAGTGACCTTATGCATAACCGTCCATGGATGGTGCTATTTTTCATTGGAATTTTCGTGCTTTCTTATAACTCTATCCGCTCTGGTTCGATCATCTACTACTTTAAATATTACGTTGGTAACACTGATCTAACCTCCACCTTCATGATGAGCGGTACAGTGGCCGTGATTATTGGGGTTATGACCACAAAATATCTCTCTAAAATTTGGGGTAAGAAAAAATTATATATGTCGTTAATGGGAATCGTTAGTATCCTGACCTCCGCTTTTTATTTTATTCCCAAAGAGAACATTGCATTAATCTTTGCGCTACACGTCATCATATCTTTACTACTGGCCCCTACTGCTCCACTGATTTGGGCAATGTATGCAGACACTGCTGATTACTCTGAATGGAAGTTTGGTCGACGCGCAACTGGTTTAATTTTTTCTGCCGCTACCTTTGCTCAAAAGTTTGGTTGGGCAATCGGCGGTGCAATCACCGGATGGTTGTTGGCATACTACGGTTTCGTTGCCAACACTGCGCAAGCAGAAGGTACGCAAGATGGAATCCGTCTAATGATGAGTATTATTCCTGCGGCCGGTAGCATTTTGGCCACTCTCACCATCGCTTTCTATAATCTAGATGAGCCGCTGATGGAGAAAATTGAAAAAGAGTTACTGCGAAGAAAAGAAAATGACAGTCGTAATACCCCTGATGGAAAGAGAGATAATTCTGATGAAAGCACCTCCCATTCCGATGATACTAAACCTAGAATTAACATCAATGGTTCTAATGAACAATTAGCTTAACAGCTGCTTAAGAGCTCCTTAACAGCTGGACAAGTTGATAACTTCTACTTTATAATCTACGCAACATTAAACAACAAATAACTAAGGAATGATCGTTCATGCAGAAAAAATCGCGCCAAATTTTTGTCGGCAATCACCCTATCGTAAACCTTCAAGATCTACAGCAAATCCAAGGCTCATATCTAGAAATCGAAAACGAAATTTATTATCGCATTGCAAACTACGATCAAATGCCTCCTTTTTTCATGAGTCTGGTCAGTGACTCAGATCACTGGTTTTTTATATCCAGTACTGGGGCATGCACCGCTGGTCGTAAAAATCCAGACAATGCTCTATTCCCTTATTACACCGATGATCGTATCCACGACTCACAGGAAATCACCGGTAGTAAAACTATTTTTTTAGTTACCCCAAGCAATGCTGATAATAATTTTTTATGGGAACCATTCAGTAAAAATTATCCAGGTATCTATTCCATAACTCGTAATCTTTATAAAAATATTTATGGAAACAAAATTATTTTTGAAGAGATCAATCGTGACTTAGGCCTGACCTTTCGTTACGCTTGGTACAACAGCGAAAAATTCGGCTTCATTAAACACTCGACATTACTAAACAACAATCTGGCATCGTCCCGCCGTTCAGTGGCAGTTAGTTTAATTGACGGCATTCAAAATATCTTGCCTGCTGGTATTGACCGCCGTTTTCAATTGGAATATAGCACCTTGGCGGATGGGTATAAGAAAAGCGAATTACTTGTGGATTCAGGAATTGGCATATATATGCTGAGTTCTATTCCTATAGATCGTCCTGAACCCAGTGAATCGTTACGCGCTACCACCGTTTGGTCCATTCCTCATCCGGGGGGGGGGCCTATTAAACGACTACTCTCCGATTTACAATTGAATAATTTTCGCAAAGGACTACCCATTACAGAAGAGTCAGATTTACGAGCAACTCGCGGGGCATACTTTATCAATGCCGATATCAACATAGCACCGACTTGCAATTGTCAATGGTATCTGATCGCTGAAGTAAACCAGGACCTTTCTGCTATCGTCTCTTTAAAACGACAAATACTCTCTACCGCAGAAACAGTAGTGAATACAGTGATGGCGGATGTTGCGCGCGGCACCGAGAATCTGATATCTATTGTTGCTCGTGCGGATGGTCTAGAATTGACAGAAGACCAATTGAGTACCTCTCGGCACTTTTCAAACACCCTTTTTAATCTTATGCGCGGTGGAATATTCGATCACCATAATTTGGTTATGTCGAAAGATTTTGTACTCTTTGTTAAAAATGCTAACAAAACATTAGCGCAAGAATATCATAGTGTATTGCAGGCATTACCGGAAGTTCTCAGTAGTAACGATTTGCAAACAAAAATTACCGCTCTCAAACACCCTTTGATGGAAAAATTGTTTTATGAATATCTGCCTATTACCTTTAGTCGCCGTCATGGCGATCCTAGTCGCCCTTGGAACTTTTTTTCCGTAGAAATCAAAAATCAAGACGGTGGTAAGATTCTAAATTACCAAGGAAACTGGCGAGATCTTTTTCAAAACTGGGAGGCGTTGGCAGTTACTTATCCCCACTATATTGAGGGAATGATCAGTAAATTTGTAAATGCCTCCACTGCCGATGGTTATAACCCCTACCGCGTAACTAGAGACGGTTTTGACTGGGAAGTTCTAGATCCCCACGACACTTGGTCGTTTATTGGATATTGGGGCGACCACCAAATTATCTATTTGCTAAAACTATTAGAAATATCGCAGCGTTATCATCCAGGGAAATTACAAACGTTATTAAATAAAGCAATTTTCACTTATGCTAACGTGCCTTATCGCATTAAAACTTATCAAGAGATATTAAAAGATCCTCACCAAACTATTACTTTCGATCAAGAATTGAATCAAAAAATTTCTGATTTGGTGTCTCATGTTGGGAACGATGGGAAATTTTTACGTAAATCAGATCAAGAAATAGTTCTAGTCACGTTGGGAGAAAAATTACTGCTCTCCGTATTAACCAAAGTTTCAAATTTTATTCCAGAAGCGGGAATTTGGCTTAATACCCAGCGTCCCGAATGGAATGATGCGAACAATGCCTTAGTTGGTCACGGGGTATCGATGGTGACGCTCTATTACTTACGTCGCTACGTCACTTTTTGCAATGAATTATTCACCCCCTCATCCCCTGATTACTTAGAAATATCTAAAGAATTGGTAACTTTTTTTAAACAAATATTTACTGTACTACAAGAGCAACAATCAATTATAAATACACTAACCATTACTATCACTGATAAGGTACGAAAAAAATTCCTCGATCTAGTGGGAACCGCCGGTAGTAATTATCGCTCGCAACTTTATGAACGTGGTCTCAGTGGCGACAAAGAGGCGATACCTTCTGCGCAATTACACCAATTTTTTAAACTATTACTAGTTTACATCGATCACTCTATAGCTGCAAATCGACGTAGTGACGAGTTGTATCATGCATACAACTTGATCGAAGTCAAAAAGGAATCCAAAACAGAGAAAGAAGAAATTACTGAAATTGCAGTAGAGCACCTATACCCCATGCTGGAAGGACAAGTGGCAATTCTTAGTTCTGGGTATCTAAATATTGAACAATGCATCACTGTTCTCGACGCACTGCGTAAAAGTGAACTATTTCGCGAAGATCAGTATAGTTATATCCTCTATCCCAATCGCCAACTACCGCATTTCATGAAAAAAAATACCATCCCCATAGATGAACTGCAAAAATCAACATTATTGCAACGCTTACTTTCTCATCAAGACCGCTCAATTATCGTACGCGATGTCGATGGAAACGTTCATTTCCACTGGAGCTTCCGTAATAAAAAATATTTGGAACAGGCCTTAAACTCCCTCCCTGGAGCAGCTATCAGCGATCAAGAAAAAGAGGCGGTATTGTCGCTTTATGAGCGAGTATTTAATCACCACAGTTTCACTGGGAGGTCTGGATCCTTTTATAAATATGAGGGACTCGGAAGCATCTATTGGCACATGGTATCCAAGTTACTTTTGGCAATACAAGAGAATGTCATCCGAGCGGAACGAACACAAGAGGAGGGATTGCAACGTCTAGTAGAAATATATTATGATGTTCGTAACGGAATTGGCGTAGATAAGTCCCCAGATATTTATGGTGCTTTCCCTACTGATCCATATTCTCATACTCCAGGTCATCTCGGTGCTCAGCAGCCAGGAATGACCGGCCAAGTAAAAGAAGATCTACTGTCTCGTTACGGCGAATTGGGAGTACGAGTCAGTAACGGTGAACTCTATTTCGACCTTTCATTGCTACGCAAAAGTGAATTTTTATCTGCACCTCATACCTTCCACTACTTTGACCTAGAGCAAAAGCAACACAAAGTAGATCTGCCTGAGCAAACGTTGGCCTATACCATCTCACAAGTCCTGGTTGTCTATCACCTAAACACCACTACTACACCAACAACACCAACGTATTCACTGAAAATTACCAAAAGTAACGGTCAGCAGATCACTCTTCCTGGAAGGTCATTGGGGCAAGAATTAAGCGCCGAGATATTTAATCGCAGTGGTGTAATTGAACGAATAGATCTCATAATATCTAGCAATAGATAGCAATATCCGGCAGTTTCTAACAATGTCTGACAAAGTCTAATTGATTCCAATTATTTCGCATAATCATTTCTTTTCTCACTAAAAACTGTGTTACCATGCTGTAAAAAAATCGATAGTCCATAGCTGGCAAAAAAAATTAAATGTTCAAAAAAAGGACACAGTAAAATGAAATCATTTTTTTCGCTAACTTTTTCATTAATCTTTTCGATAACCTTTGTTGCTGCAACAACAGTATTTGCAGCGGCAGACAGAACAGTTCATGCACCATACCGGCACACCTTTACTTCTCACATTTTTAGTAATTATGAATATAACCTACAAGGCATAGATGATATCATCCATGCTGCTAATGATGACCCTGCTCATTTTTCTTCAAGCAATATTTGCAACAAGTGCCTTATTCTCGGACTTCAAGAAATAAAAACGGCCCTAATAAACTATGAAAAAGAACGACTAGAAAAAATCTCGTCTCCCCACCTTGCCGAAATGATTATTAACAACAAGATTTTTAGGGTTACCATGATTGGAAATCGTACTTTTCTTCGCGCCATCGAAAGAGAAACTGTTCCTTATTTGGCATGCAAAAAAAAATCATTAGAATCACTAGTAAAATATATGCGAACATACTCAGATAGTGACAATATTGGCAGTAGTGATTTTGATAATAACAGCGAATATGACGTCAATGACAACTCAGCAAGAGATATGTTTTTACAAAATCTTGCCAAATGTTTTGATATTTTTTCTACCAAAATCAAGCAAATCAGGAGAGATTTAAAGCGCACTACTTCTGCACAAATTAATGAAATAATTCATCAAGACCATGAGAATTATTTAGAGATGGAAAAAATAATGATAGTCTCTGATTTTAAAAGCTCGATTGCTATCATTCCTACTACCAAAACACTTAATCTCACTTTAGAAGAATTATCCGAGAAAAATATTGCTTTATCAAATATTGAGACCGGCATACAGAAAAACATACAACAAGAGATCATCGCAGAAATAGATGAGCAGCAACGAGCGATGTTGAAAATGCCAAACATAGATGTAAATCCTTATGCTAGAAATACTCAAAAAGGGATCGAGCACAACTACTACTACTACTTATCACTAGAGGAGATTATGAATATAGATAATCCAGACAGAAAAATGTCCATTCAAAACAAAAAGAGTTCCGAAGATATATGTGCATGTGCCATTTTATAGATGACAAAACAATGCATACGCCTCATTATCGTTGGACTGAGCTGTTGTAATAGTAGTACAAATGCGGATCTAAATATTCTCCAATATAATCTTTTTTTACTTCCGTAGTACCCGCATCGCTCGTTACACTTACATTTCGATAAGGACATAGGTATAGTTGTAAAGAAGTATTTATAGAAAAGGGATTACTTATCTTGAAACTGGTTATATATTCAACCACACTTTTACCAACACTCTCCTGTAAGTATCCCCAAGAAGCAGCGAATTTACAAAAATCATCTTTTCGATCATTGCTACTGCTTTCCAATTTATAAAAAAGATCTACCCCGTCTAGAACAGAATCAGCACCAGGAAGGTACTTCCAGCGCAATTTTATCCGTCCATCGCTCAAGTATTCAAAACTAACAAAACGACTAAAAGATGTCGAGGACCGCGCATAATCTGGATCGTTGGGCAAAATTTCCGTTGGAAAAGTGAATGGTGGCAGTATCCCAACCGCACTTTCTATGCCATTGCGAAATCGTTCATATTTGAAAAACAATTTTCCAACAAATTCTTCGCGACTACTGCAAGCAACAGTGCTCTTGGGAACACCACCAAACGCCCGATAAAGATGTTGGAGACTTTCTACCGAACCACCTGTACTACCGTACCACTTTAACAACGTGTTACCAGTTGCGTCTATATACAAACCGTTGCTATTGGTATACAACTGATCCTGCTGCGGATTGGACTCTTGGTAAACATTAACTCCGTCTTCAGGAGAATAACATGCTACCTTACCAGCGGCCCCTGGTCCCCAAAGTCCTAGATAAAAATCACCCATTTTCCCATTATGAGAAGATCCATCTATCGTAACATTGCCATTTAAAATATTCGTTCTTTTATTT
>JADGBS010000021.1:26834-30827 GCA_015231325.1 Oligoflexia bacterium
CAATAAGCACTTGGGACTACAATCTTAATTACACGTTCACTGTCGGCAAAATATGGAGAAGAGGGCATGACATTATCAAAAATTATTTCCTGAGTTGTATCCAAAACGTAACGGAAAGGGACTCCCTCTATCATGAAGAAACTCAACCACCCATTCAAAATATAAGTTTCATCCACTTTCAAAGGCGGATCATCATTGGGAGCATTCATCAATACTGAGACTTTTCCACTGGGACCTTGATCCGGGGAATAAAGATATCTCCCCGCAAAATCGCTGGTACGATTTGCCCCCCCCATCCGTCTCGCCTGTACAACAATATCTTTGTCGGTAAAAATAGAGTCTTTTACGCTTCCATAATAAAATGTAAGTTTTTCACTTTCCTTCCATTTAAGATCTTGAGTAACTACTAAAACCTGCACTAATCGATCTTCTCCGGCCAAAATTTCTATTTTTACCTCCGAGGGTGAATCAGACACTGTCCCATCATTAAGACGTTCGGTATTCCAACTCTTAAAAATTGGATTCATCCCTACACCCGAAATATTGATAACTACATAGACAATCGACTCCCCAGAGGAAGGAACTACGGTTTTACCTGATATATTAATCAAATTGTTATCAGATTTCTTTGACACAGAAGTAGGTAACTTTACCTTAAGATTAAGTGTGGGGCGCAGACCATTTTTACTACAAGCAGAAATAAAAAATAGGAAAAAGAATAAAGAACTGAATAAATGTCCTAGGCGTTTTTTCATATCCATGACCTCCCTCCTTTATCATGGAATTTACTAATATTCAGTCTACTATAAAAATAATGAATCAAAAATCAAATTATAACTAAGTTATTCAATCAACATTCAGCAATTAACTATACAATTAACTATAATCAATTGAAATATTTTCTTATCCCTTTAACAGTAGCTGATACACCACCACTAAAAAGACTTGCGGCCTCTTTAAACACTGATGAGGGCAAAATCATCGGTTTTTTCAGCCCTGCAATCTGATAAGTCACCACTAACAGATCATTACCACTATTAACTTCATAATAACAAGTAATTGACAGACTGCTCTTGAAATAACTATGTTCACCACCTATGCCAAAATTGTCGCTGGTAGATCCGGGAGTACCTGACTTATACATTGAAGAAACCATAATTTTATCTGGCAAGCGACCAATAACCCGATCCATGGCCAAAATCGCTGCTGCCTGCTGAGCACTCAACACCGCCCCTTCATGTTGCAGATCATGTTGCAACTCTTGCTTCAAATTATAGACAGTACACTCCGTTTTGGAGCGCACGCCACTGATTAATGGTAAAGACTGAGTAATAATCCAATCGAAATCAACTTCACCCCGCTTTTTTCCAAATTCTTCCGGAAACTGATACTGTGCCTTACTGAATGCTAATTGACGATAACGCTCATCTAATATGCATTGTTTTCCAACCATAGACGCATCTACATTAGAAAGAATATAGGCCTGTTTAGAAACAAAAACATTATCATATTGAGATACATTTGAGGACGCTTTTTGAGAATCTTTTTGTGACCCGTTCAATATTTGTGCAAATTTGTTATCTAAGTTAGACCATTTAGCAAAATCACTTTGTCCACCACTAACATTTTCAAAGTCACTACGGATATTGATCTCTCCCTTTATTTGCACACTCCCTTGAGAAAGTAATGAGTAATCTAAATCAAACAAGGTAGTGGATTGTTCCACTGCAGCAACTTCGCTATCAGTCCCAAATTGCACAGGAATATTTATTTCAACTTTTCTTTTTTCAGCACACTTTCCAACAGCTATAAAAGTACAAAATGTTAACGAAAAAATAATTAACCTAGATTTAGACAAAAAATCAAACATTTGATACCTCCATTTGATATCTCGCTTGTGTTTGTAATTGAATCGCGTCTTTTTAGGGAATTGTAATAGAGAAATGTTTTTTTCCAAAATATTCTTGGCAAGTTCAGCAAAACTGAAGGTATTTAATATTATAAAATAAATAAACGCCAGCGATGGTTATCATAATTGTCAGAAAAATACTACGACCGATCACTGGTTATTAAACGATTTCAAAATATCCGACGATCTCACCTCCAACAATTTTGCCTATAAATTTATAAAATATTACAAGATTGCGGTGTCGATTTTGCTGGCAATGAAGGACGGGCCAAAGGCAACGGCGCAGGCAACGGCATAGGCAACAGCACAGGAGCTGTTGTTTTTTCTATCTCTTTCTTAATTAATTCTAACCCCCGAGGATAACGAGAATCACGAGCGTATACCTCGAATGAATCATAGTTATTAAGCAAAAATGGATACAATTCCGTAATCTTATTTTCAATGATCCCTTGGTATACTGTCCCAGGCCATACATACCCACTGATATCTTCAAACGATACTTTCTGTAATATCAATGGATAAAATTCTTTTATCTTTCTATTAACCGTCGCAATTATAATATCTTCTTTTAGCAATGGATAATTGGCGATCAGTAATGGATAAAACGCTGAGATCCCTTCGCTTAAAATAATATCCAACAATCTTACTTTTATGCTCAATGGTACCTGTGAAAATAATTTAGGAGTAACGATAAAGTACAAATCCGATACTTTGTGAAAAATAATATCACCCACTATCGAAATCCGATCCTCATTCGTCAGCAACGACATGTTCTCATTATTGATCATTCCATGTAATTGCGGTAATTGTGGAAAATTATTAAAGATCTTATTTATAAGCTCTCGCTTTACCGTCAAAGAATAAGTGGGAAAAAATTCACTGCCACTGATAAGATAGTACAAATCATCCACTCTCTTATTAATAATTTCCATTAGAATCAAACTTCGATAAAAATCAGAAATTCCTCTCAACGCTTCCCCACTTCCGTTAATCTTTAGCGTTGTCTCCACTAACGGAAATAATTCATTATTCTTTTGGGAAATAATGAGCTGGAGAATTTCCGTTCGTTGTGACCAGTTCAAACTATTTCTAAAAAATTTTTCCTTTTGTAAAAATCTGTATAAATTTTTTTTCTTTCCAGTAACAATTGATTTCAATATTGACTCTTGCTGTCGATAATCCAGATTATCGAAAACTTCATCACTTAGTAGTGGATAAAGTTCCTCTGCAGAACTCCTTAAAATCTCAACTAATATTTGATAGTGCTCTTCGCTAGTAAATAATTGAAAATCACTACTATTAATCAATGTATGTACCGCAATCACTCCTTTTTTTATGGCCAAACTTAGAAGGGAAATACGATTAGTCAACAACAAACTAGTAATATTATCGTTCTTAACCAAATCATAAAAGTCATGAGAGTTACTATTAATAACTGTGTATAAAATTTGTGTCCGAGTTTGTTCATTTAATTCAGAAAATTTCTCCAAAAAATCTCGCGCAAAGGGATAGAAAAGTTGTCGTTTTTGTTCAATAATCTGCAATAACAAGGCCACAGAATCCTCAGACGTAAGTTCTTTTGCCAACCGCATCAACATTCTTTCTGCTTCCACTCCGACAATTGAATGTTTCAAAAGAGAAGTAATAACCATCAAACGAGTTGAACTGTCATTAAGATTTGCTATAAAAGCAGTTTCTCTTAGTAAAGATAAATCATCACTGCCAATCAGGGTTAATAATTTTCCTATCTCCTGCGTAGATGGCCGAAACATCCCCATAAAATCGAAAACTCGATTATCCATTTTTTCCAGTATTCGAAAATTTCGGATACTGCTTCCTTTGGCAACCTGATCGGCCATTCCTACAGAGGTTCCCATAGTTGTTCCCATAATTGCCAGCTGATAATTCTGTTCCCATCGACCTTTTAATTCTTCAAAAAGAGCATCACGATTCACCCTCATCTCTAAGTCAGAAGGAAAAGTCAAAGAGTTAGAAGCAAAATTGACAGCAGAAAATTTAAAGGAGATTTCAAGTAGAGATATTCAAAAAATAAATAAACTTGAAAGAGAAATCAAAATCACAAA
>JADGBS010000220.1:0-5065 GCA_015231325.1 Oligoflexia bacterium
ATCAAAGAGGAAATTAAAAATGAAACTAAAAATGACGAAGCACAAAAATCGGATGATAACTTTTTTCCGGATAAAGGTTCATTGGATGTAGAAGAAAATATAGAAAAGACAGCAAAAAAGACAGCAAAAAAGACAGCAGAAAAGACAGTAGAAAAAAAAATCGAAAAGAAAAATGCCAAGAAACATGCAGGCCTTGAAAAAGAAGTTGTATTGCCAATTGGCAAAGATAAAAAAAAATTAGGGCCATTACTGGTATCTGCTGATAACGGTTCAGTGAGTATACCTCTTTCGTCGGCGGTGTCATCGGTTGGTGAATTGGCCGCTTCGAATATCGCTAATAAATATCGTGATTTTCGTTATGGAGCATCAATAGTTTGGGATTATCCTCCAGAAATTCCGTCATTAAAAGGAGAAATAGATTTTGAAAGCAAAACGGCAGAATATTATTATGAATTAAAAAATCGTGATATTGAAAAAAGCGATAAAGAAACCCATTTGCAGCTAAGTATAAACTTATATCGCTCGCAAAAATGGGGATTAATGAGCAAATCAATAGATTTATTCAAAAAGAAATATGGAAATGAGGATAGTGCAGATATTAATAATTTTTTGCAAGCGAATGCGCTTTTACGCGATAGTTTTATAAAAAAGGAAGAAGGGCCTAAGCGAATGGCAATCGCCATGTATTCATCAATAGTTGAGCGTACTCAAGATTATGAATTAAAGCGTGGATTATTACAGTACTTGATTAATTATATGATAATTAAAGGAGATTTTTTACGCACGATGCATTATGCCAAAGCGTTATTTGTTGAGGCCAAAAGTAATTTTGAAGATGAATTAGAAGAGTATTCAGCAATAGTTATGCTACATTGTTTGGCCAAACTAGGTCAAGTAGAAAAAGTAGGTGATTTAGTCCAAGAAAAGGCCATCAATGTATTAATTCCTAAACAATTAATTTTAGCGTACGAAATTTACAGTAATTTATTTTTAGATAAGTCTGAAAAAGTAGTTGCACTCTATGAAAAAAATAAAAATGCTCTTGTCGCTGATGTTCATTATTCTATTCTATTTAATGTTGGAGAGGCATATTTTCGCTTAGGTGATTATACTAAGTCTCAAGAATTGTTTTCTGCATTATTAAAGGGGTACTCCCATTTAACACTGTCTGGATGGGCACGATTACGCATTGCATTAATGTTTGAAATTAGTACTAGTCTTAGAAATGAAGATGTTGAAAGAAATTTGGAGATGTATAAAGAAGTGATTGATCGTACAGCTGATCCAGCAGTACGGTATGAAGCAAAACTTAGATATGCAGGAATTCGTTTGGCCAGAAAATTTAAGATTGATGATGAAGATAGAGAATACGTTTCGTTTTTGGAGAGGAAACCGGGTGAGGAAAAAATTGTAAGTAATAATATTAAAAAATTGCTTTGGTTATTGCGCTTAAGGATTTTTATTAATGAAAAGAAATATGACGAAGCATTTACATATTTAAGGGCGATTCCTTTAATGGCAATTCCGGCATTAGAACGTAGAATTTTTGAGGGGGATGGCGCTGAAATTATTTTTGGATTAATGGATA
This sequence comes from Oligoflexia bacterium, assembly GCA_015231325.1. Taxonomy (GTDB): domain Bacteria; phylum Bdellovibrionota; class Bacteriovoracia; order Bacteriovoracales; family Bacteriovoracaceae; genus JADGAN01. Next base: position 1,589 of record JADGBS010000220.1, read on the forward strand.
TTTCATTTCAAAATAGTGATTTTGGTGAAGTAATTAGACTGTGGGAAAGATATAAGGAAGAATATTTTTATAAAGTGGCACCAAATCCTGAAGTAAATTTTATGGCCGGATATTCTTATTATCAAATGGGTCTTCACCTAGGGGCGGAGAAAATTCTTAACGATTTGTCGAACACAAAAAAAGTAGTAGGTAGAACATACCCGCGATGGGTGTTCAGTAAAAGAGACGTAAGTAATCTGGAAGATGTAATGGATGAATTGCGGATGGTAAAATTATTCAGCACCGAAAAATGGCAGGAGATTTATGATATTGACCGCAATAGTTTAATTGATAATCCTAACAACATAAAATTGTATTACTACCAGGGGATAGCGGCCTATAAGTTATTACGGTATGACGATTCAGTAAGATTCATTGAGGAATTCTTAGTTAAAAGTGGAGATAACTTACAACTTAGAAAACAAGAGATGGTAACACTGTTTGAAGTTTATACCGAATCCATGTATCGGCAAAATGATAGTGAGAAATTTTTAAAATCATCGAGGGCCATTTTAAGTGATTTGTCAAAAATATTAACTGGAAAAAAATGGCAGTCGGGAACTGATAAAAAAAGTAATAAAGATACAAAAATGTCTTCTGTGACGGCAATTGATAGACTACATGAACGACTTCTATATTTAGTAATCGAAACATTATTTGGCGATGGAAATAGTAAAAACTATGATGAAATTCTTTTAAAAAGCAATGAATTTATTTCTAAATATTCAAACTCAATTTATGTAGCACGAATAAGATATTTAAATGGAATGACAAAAATAAAAGTTGGTCCGGTTGCCGAAGGGGAAGATATTTTAAATAAATTATTAAAGGACGAAAATGTTCCGAATTATGTCAAGGAATTATCTAAGGCCGAACTTAGTTCCTTGAAATTGACTAGACAAAATATATGAAGTGACTGAAGATTGTCGCGGATTTTATTAGAGTCTGCATAGTCATTAAACACTGTGGACAGGAGGTCTGAAAATTATGGTGAGGGAAGAGTTATTTGGTAAGGATACCAAAATTATTAAGGCGTTGAATGAAGCAAAAGAACTTGCATATACCAATCTCCCCATCTTGATAAGTGGGGAACATGGCGTAGGAAAGCAGACATTGGCCATTTATATGCATCAATTATCAAGCAGGAAAGAAGCAGCTTATATGATAGTTGATTGTTCTCGTAGTGAAAAGGAGGTTGAGGATGAAATTTTAGGTCATAGAGATGAAACTAATGGACGCTACAATAAAGGAGTTTTGGAAAGAGCAAATGGAGGAACAATTATTCTAAGGAATGTAGATAACCTTGGAGATGATTTTCAAAAAAAAATTCATAAAATTTTTTTGGAGTTAAGTGATTATGACATCGATTTAAGAATTATTTCAACCACCACTAAAAATATTTCTAAATTAGTAGGTGCTGGCCGTTTTTCAAGAGCATTATATCTTTACATTTCTGGCAATCAAATCCATTTAGTGCCATTACGAGAACGTAAAGAAGATATCAGGTGGTTAGCACAAAATTTTTTGGAAATATTTGCAATGGATAAAATTTCTAACGAAAATAATACCATTAAAAATATTGCAGAAAAATTATCTAACGAATTATCTGTGGACCTCACGGAAAAATTGGTTGGTGAATTTGTTGGAAGTATTGAAGAAAAGTTATCTGATAAATTTGTGGATAATTTCGTGGATTATTCTACCCAGGATTTTACAAATGAATTAATGTTTAACGGATCTACTGATACTAGTTTGTTGTTGAACGAGGAATTTTCTCAAGGATCCAGAACGATGGCCATTCCTTCCTTTACTAGCGCTGCCTATGAAAAACTAATGAATTATTATTGGGCAGGGAATATATTGGAATTAAAAAATGCGGTGATTAATTCTTTGGAAAACGTTAATGAAGGAATTATTGATGTAGATGAATTAAGTATTGGAGAAAAGAAAAATTTAATGATGGGTGGATTAGATGAAGATGGAATTAGGTTGATGTCGTTGAAGGAAGCTGAAAAGTTATTGATAAAAAAAGCACTAATACATACTAGCGAAAATAGAACACAAGCAGCAAAAATTCTGGGTGTTTCTATTAGAACTCTTAGAAACAAAATCAACGAATATAGAAATGACGGAAGTAATTATTTTGTTAATTTAAGGTAGTTTGCAATTATTAATAGTTATTGACTGAGGATGTGCGATTTTCTATCAAGATTAGGCCTAATCAAGATTAGGGCGCGGATAAAATCCGCTGAAGGTGGATTTATGGATGTAACCCAGGATAGAGCGATAAATGCTTTGGCAATTTCACTTAATTTTCGACAAATGCGACAAAATTTATCTGCTGCAAATATTGCTAATAGTGAAACACCTAATTATCACGCTAGAAGATTGGATTTTGAAGAAGCTTTGAAGCGGGCATTGGATAATGAAGGTGAACAGACTATGCGTGTTGAAAACAAGAGACATTATAATGTTGGAGAGGGGGGCGTTAGCGAATTGCAACCGGAAATCTATGAAGATCAAAACGGGGTCATTAGTGAAGATGGAAATAGTGTTGTTCAGGACACAGAAATGGCATTAATGGCCCAAAATAAGATTTTGTACGATGCTTCTGTGCAGTTACTAAATAAAAAATTAGGATTAATGAAGTATGCTATTGGCGCTGAACGTTAATTAAAGATTAATTTTATAAAACGGGAGCGATGGGGGATTTTTATTTATGGATTTTTTAACTAGTTTCAGAGTCAGTGCTTCTGGTTTGGCCGCAAATCGCAAACGGATGGATGTAATTTCTTCTAATATTGCAAACGCGCATTCTACACGGACACCGGAAGGTGGTCCTTATAGAAAAAAAGAGGTTGTTTTTGGGGCCGAACCAGCGCACGGTAGTTTTTCGGACATGCTTGAAGGTAAACTTGATGAAAACGTTCAAGAGGTTAATGCTATTTCCGTAGAATCATCTACTAAACCGCCAATTTTGAAATATGAGCCGGGGCATCCAGACGCCAATAAAGATGGATATGTCGCATATCCTGACATTAATATTATGGAAGAGATGACCAATATGATCGCAGCTTCTAGGGGGTATGAAGCGAATATAACGGCGTTGAATACAGCTAAGAGTATGGCATTAAAAGCATTGGAAATCGGAAGGTAATATTTGAAAAAATATTTTTTTAAAAATATTAATAATAGTTAGTTTTGATTTGGAGAGATACAAATGATAAAAAATGTTGGGGAAATTGCTGGAGTTTTAAATACACACAATGCTAAGGAGTGGAGTAGTAATTATGGAAAAATTGTCGATCATGGAGGTATCGGTGGATTGACGGAAGTAGGCAGTGCGTTAAATGTTTATGGAGAAAAGGTTGAAAATACAGGAGTAAGTGTTCCCGGTATAGATGGCAAGAAAACCTTTGGTGATGTTTTGGCCGATGC
>JADGBS010000220.1:5100-6500 GCA_015231325.1 Oligoflexia bacterium
AAATATGGCAATAGAAAAATTAGCTACAGGAGACAGTGATAATTTGCATGAGACCATGTTAATGGTCGAGCAGGCCGAGATTGCGTTTAAGACTATGAATCAAATTCGGCAGAAGGTTATTGATGCTTATAAAGAAATAATTAGAATACAAATTTAATTTCGGTTATTAAAATTTTTAGAATATTTTATTATCGTCTCCATTGAGCAAGTTGACATCCAAAGGAGAGGACGTTGAACGAATTTCTGCAAAAAGTAGCTGGACAATTTAGAAATTTTTTTTTGGAATTGCCATTAACTAGACAGGTTGGAGTGTTATCGATTTTAGTAATATTGATTGCGGGAGTGGTTTTTGTTTTAATGTGGGCCGGTAAAACGAGATATGACGTTTTATTCACAGATTTGAATAAAGAAGATGCCACTATGGTGGTCAGAATGCTTGCTGAGAAAACTATTCCATACTTGATGTCGGAAGATGGCAAAACCATAAGTGTTCCCCAAGATCAAATTGATATTTGGCGATTGGAGTTGGCCAAACAAGGTTTAAACTTTACCGGAAAAGTGGGATACGAAATTTTTGACAATCAATCATTCGGTACTACCAGTTTTGTTCAAAAAATTAATAAGCAGCGCGCGCTCGAAGGCGAATTGATGAAAACGATTAGTTACATCAAGGGAGTAAAGCGAGCAAGAGTCCATTTGTCTATTCCTGAGAACAGCCCATTCGTTTCTGAAAGAAAACCACCATCGGCCTCCGTTGTTTTGGAATTAGATTATGGGGTTACTTTGACCCCGGAAGAAATTCGTGGAATCGCCTCACTGATTAGCGCTTCTGTCGATGGCATGCGGCCGCAAAGTGTAGTAATTGTGGATTCGCGAGGACAAAAACTGTCCGACAATATTGGTGACCAAATGACTGCTGACACAGCAAATCGTTTGGTTCTGGAGGCACGACTAAGCAGGGAATATGAAAATCAAATTGAAGAAATCTTGACGAAGATTGTAGGAGCAGGAAAGGTTACCGCTAAAGTTTCTGTGAAAATGGATTTTACCGAGACAGTTTCAACAGAAACCTCATACGACAATGAAAACTCCGCTGTTGTTTCTGAGGTTACCAATACACACAAATTACTTGGTTCTTGGCCATCGCCTCAGGGGATTCCAGGGGGTAGAAGCAATCTTCCAGGAGAATCTCCGATACCAGGTGCTTTCGAAACTAAAAATGATGTTGATAAAAAAACTACTACACGCAATTACAATGTCCCTACTAAAGTAGTTAATCAGAAAAAACCAACTGCCGCAATCAAAGCAGTTACTGCTTCAGTTGTTATCGATGGACGACAGGTTCCAGTTTTAGGTAAAGATGGAAAGCCGGTGGTAGGTGCAAGCGGTGCTATTGAAAG
>JADGBS010000221.1:0-1894 GCA_015231325.1 Oligoflexia bacterium
CTGTGAGGTTTCGCCCGAGATTGTTGAGCGCATCAAAGAAAGAGGAATCAATCCCTCTCGCATATTAAAAATTACCAAAAAAATTGGACAGAATTCTTCTGCCGCAATAATAGATATACCAGCGTTATCGGCCGGTCAAGTGGTCGATATGCATAATCCTCCTGCCATTGATTTTTTTGAACGATGATAGCAATTATGATGTTATAGTTATTGGTACTATTGTTGTTTGTATCATCTCGTTTCTCACTTATTCAATTTAATTAAATATTTATTTAGAAAGATACTAGGTATCTGTCTAGGTATTTATTTGGTTTTATTTTTATTTTAGTTTAAGGAAGTATTCATGCGTCAACTATTACATCAACTATCATTAGTTGTTACCGTTATTACAATTGTTATTTCGATTTTGTGTACTTCTGCATCTGCCGCCGCTGCTGCCGCTGCTACGGCCGCCGTCATAGTGTTGGAAGAGAAAAAAGAAGAAAAAAAAGCAAAAGAAGAAGAAAGAGCGGATGTTGTTTTTGAGGAGAATATTATAGATCCGATTGCTATTTTGCATGTTAGTGAGCGCTACCTAGATTTTATTCGGGAATACTGGTCTTCTGGGCAAAAGACAGGGTATGAAATGGTCGGTGGGAGAAGATCAGAGGAAAGGGGACAGTATTCAGGGTATTACAAAATTATCCCTCTGTGGGAAGATGTTCAAATAAGTGCTGACAATAAATATGTAACATTCATTAGGCCATTTTACTTAGATGAAAATGGAAAAAAGTTATATTTTTCTTGGAAGGAAGAAGGGGATCAAACGCGAAGTGATCCTTACGAGGTGGCCCATTATCTAGGTTTCAGCTATGCAGAAGAAGTGGTGTCCGAAAGGGATGGTTATTCTTTTCTAGGTATATTTGGTCAGAATGATTTAGTTATCTATCGCGATGGTCATGCTCTTCCGTACCAGGGAAACCACAGAATCAATAGTATTAAGTGTAAGTTGCAATCTTTGGTCGGCGTAAAGAAAGATAATTATTATGTAAATATAAGGTCTATTGAGGGTGCAATAATTAAGGGAGATTATTTATTGTTGAGGAGTCTTATTGGGAAATGTCGAAGTTACATGAAAAACCATTATCTTCCCAATCCTCTCAGTTCTTCCAGCAGGCCCCGGATGCTGATTTTCTGATTGAGTCTATTTTGATTCGTGCATTGGATAATTGGACCGAGGCAGAAAGTAGTGCAGGAAGCAGTAATGATGCTTATGGTCGCGGTCCACGGAAAGCTGCTGACTCTTTGAAAATTATTGCTTTGCTTGTTGATTCAGGGGCAAATATCGTCGATCTAAATCTGACGAATGAACCTGGCCTACTACGCTCAGTGATTATGGTGCTGGCGAGAGGAAACCTGACTGACAATGGGTATGTCTTGCTGGCAAAATTGGCATCTCAAATCGCCACGAATAAGTTTTTTAATGCCTCCCATTTGGCCTCCGATCTTTTAGGGGAGGGTGCCAGCAGAAGAGGAATTTGGGATTGTTTGGCCGAATTTGATACTTCTATGAAAATGATATTTTTCGAACATAGAAGAAGACCAATGGGTTTGAATGCATTAAGTGTGATGGTAAGTGAAATAGAAAAGGTCATGGTTATAGTTACAGAATACATAGCTCCTTCTAGGGAGAAGATGGAACTATACCAAAAAGAACAAGCGCAACAATTATCGCAAATGTCATCGGTAGATATTCAGCGTATTGCTGAACGGTATGTGGCCCAAATGATAGCGGCCATTGAGGAATTGGATGTCAACAAATTTTCAGATCCGCTAGGACGAATTGACTTTTTGCAAAAATTTTACTTTGGCAAAGACGACTATAATTACAATTTCTTTCATGGTTTATATCTCG
>JADGBS010000221.1:1928-6492 GCA_015231325.1 Oligoflexia bacterium
GAATGCACGAGAGTGGTCTAAATTAATATCGATCAAAGATATGCGAACGATTTCTACTGTATCTAATCGCAACAAGACTCAGCAGATGCTGGATTTTTTATCATTGCAGAAATTGAATCAATAAACATCGATCTTATTTTTGGCAATGATAGCAGATGAAATTTGTGCGACTGCGACTGCGCAATACCGATCTTAATACCCTGACCCTGATTTGACTTTTCACTCAAATTTTCAAGCAGAATGTCCCTGATTTCTTCAATATCTTGATAGTGATTACCACTCACTAAGAGCAGCGGAACTAGGCATATTTCAGATGTCTCGCCCCCATTCGTACAAACCCTTAACTGGGAGATCAACGATTCTTTTATTTCAATATTTTTGAATGCATACAACCCTTCCAAAGTACAACAGTGGTACCGTATCGACTTTTCATTTGTTAAAGATTGTGCCAGCGAGCCTAGCTGAAGATAAATATTTTTTCCTTGTTCATTTGATGGAGAATCAGTAAATCCATGGGAAATGAATAGAAATGAAGCGTGGGGGTAAGCGGGGGTAAGAGTTGCTGTTAATATTTTTACAAAAGTGCATACAGACTGATAATCGCTCAGGAGCGGTTGTGCCAGGGTGATCTTAGCAGCAGATATTTGCTGAAACGCAGAGACCACTCTTTGTACGCGGTTGTATTCTTCGGTCGGGTAGATATAAAGTGGTAAGACTACGATTTCGTTGTACCCTTGCATATCAATGTCAGCAAGAACTTGCGGAAGATTTTTAAAATGAAGATTTTTTTCCTTTTGTAATTTTTTTATCACCATTTTTGAGGTAAAGGCGATAAATACAGTAGTGTCAGGAAAATATTTTTGGACAAAATTTTTGAAATCTAGATAAATTTCATTTTCATGAACCGCGCCAAAGCAGCTAATGACGATGGCCTGTTGGTGCGAATGGTTGTTTGAGTTATGCGTGGTATTTATATTCATACGAGGAATCCTAATGAGAGATATTCAAAAAAGCAAAGGGAAAATTTTTATAGTTGGTATTGGTCCGGGTTCGGAAGAGATGATGACTCGTAGGGCGGTTGAGATTATTGAGCAGGTTGACTATCTTGTTGGCTATTACGGGTATCTAAAATATGTGCAGCATATTTTTCTTCGAAGCGATGGCCATCGCGATGGCCATGCTGATGGGCGTGCTGCGCATATTGTTGGTAGCGGGATGACCAAAGAGGTAGAGCGGGCGCGGCGGGCCTTAGAGCTTGCTGGATGCGAGGGACAGCAGGTAGCGTTGATTTCTTCCGGCGATGCGGGCATCTATGGGATGGCCTCGTTGGTATTAGAGTTGTTACACGGTCCTGGAGGCCGTAACTTTAATTCCAACTTCAATCTCGACCTGGAAATTATTCCAGGAGTTACTGCATCGTTGGCGGCCTCATCGTTGTTAGGTGCTCCATTGGGGCATGATAATTGCACCATATCGCTCTCCAATTTGTTATTGCCATGGGAGACAATTCTTAAGCGATTAGAATTAGCATTGCAAGCTGATTTTGTAATAACTTTATATAACCCTGCATCCAGTCAAAGGAAAAATCAATTCAAGGAAGTGATCAATCTAATACGTGTGTACCGTAGTTTACAAACTATATTGGCAGTAGTGAGAAATGCATATCGTGAAGGGGAAGAGATTCACCTGATGGAGCTAGGGGAATTGGTGGAATTATTGGCAACTTCCGTTTTTCCTGATTATATTGATATGCATTCTGTGATAATCATTGGTTCTTCCACCAGCGTTAAAATTTCGTTGGATGGTAAAAATTATATGCTAACCCCCCGTGGTTATAGCAGCAAATATCAAGTAGGTTCGGTTTAATTTATGAAAGTTTATTTTATTGGAGCAGGTCCAGGAGATCCAGAACTGATTACTCTCAAAGGGGCACGTTTATTGAGACATTCCCCGGTAATTTTATATACTGGGAGTTTAGTTCCGTTGTCAGTCGTCGATCACGCACTGGGGGAGCAGCTGTTGCCGCAACAGCAACAGGGGCCGCAACTGAAGCAGCGGCGAATATTAAATTCTGCGGATATGACTCTGTCCGAGATCGTCGAGGTTTTTTTGCAGGCCAAAAAAGAGGACCAAGATGTCGCGCGTTTGCACACTGGAGATCCATCCATTTATGGTGCAATCAGTGAGCAGATTCAGGCGTTGCGGTATCACCAGATTGACTGGGAAATTGTGCCTGGGGTTTCTTCATTTGTGGCCAGTGCCGCGGCGCTGGGAGTAGAATTGACTTTGCCCGAGGTGACGCAGACGATTGTTATAACCAGAATGGAAGGAAAAACTCCGGTGCCTACACAAGAGCGTTTGCGTTCCCTGGCCCAGCATTGCACTACTTTGGCAATTTTTTTGAGCGCTGATCTTTTGCAACACGTGGTGACAGAGTTGTTAACAGTTTATCCTCGAGATTATCCCATTGCGTTGGTGCATAAAGCGAGCTGGCCTGAACAAACAGTCGTTCAAGGAAATTTAGGAAATATTTTGATTAAATTAGAGTCTCTAGCAAGTAGTACCAATCGGCCGACAAGTCGGCCGACAATTACCTCGACAACTATGATTTTAGTGGGAAAAGTGTTGGATCCACTAGTGTTGCAGAACCATCCGCGTTCTAAATTATATGCAGAAGATAAAGGGGAATATAATTGAATAAGGTATATTTGGTAGGCGCCGGACCAGGTGATCCGCAATTGCTCACACTGAAGGCGTACGAAGTGATGCAGCGCGCAGAGGTAATCGCCTACGATGCGCTGATAGCCAAGCAGATGTTGGATTTTTTGCACGAAAGATTTTCGCAGCATGCGGAATTGATTCCAGTTGGTTACCGTGGATATCATCAGTGTGCGCAGAAACAACAAATCAAACATGGGATCCATCCTTTGGTGCTAGAAAAGGCCAAGATGGGGTTAAGAGTTGTCCGTCTCAAATCTGGGGATCCCTTTATTTTTGGGAGAGGATTGCAAGAATGTCAGGATCTTTTAGCTAGTGGGCTCCACTTTGAGGTGATTCCGGGAGTTACTGCGGCGATTGGGGCCAGCTCTGCCTTGCGTTTCCCACTAACGGCGATAGGAATTTCTTCGTTGGTGACCTTTGCTAGTGGTCATAAGTGGCCAGAGGCAGTTGAGGGTGAGTCAGAATTAAGATCCCAGTTGCAGCAGTTGGCCAAAATCCAAGGAACCTTAGTATTATATATGGCCTTTAGAAAGCTCGAGCAAATTTTTTCTTTGATGATTGATTGTGGATTTTCTGCCGATACACCTGCAATGTTGGTAATTTCTGCGACAACTGACCAGCAACAGTCACTAGTTGCTAATTTGAGTAATCTAGCGCAAGAAATTTCTGAAAATATTGAATCGGGAAAAATAGACTATTCACTTCCAGGAATTATTATTATTGGCGAAGTGGTGGGGTTATATCAAAAAATCGGGAAATATTTAGATACAGAGGCATTTACTGAAGCACTTACTGAAGGATTTACTGTATGAGTGTCAATTCAGGTAGTGGATCAAAAAGTGGTTTAGTGATTGTTTATACCGGAGAGGGGAAGGGAAAAACTACTGCAGCGCTGGGCGCCTGTTATCGAGCGCTGGGTTATAAGCATCGCTGTGCTATCGTCCAATTTATTAAAGGCAACAACAAAACCGGTGAATCCTTTTTTACGGAGGCCCTAACAAAAATGGATTATGCAAACGACCAAATTGACATACATATACATACGTTGGGGAGGGGGTTTGTTTTTAATCATGATGATCATTTGAAAAACGATGATGATTTGCAAGCGGCAAAAAAAGCATGGGAAGTTGCTACGAATTTAATTATGTTCGAACCAAGGTATGATCTTGTAGTTTTAGATGAGATCACTTACGCCTTTAAATATGATTTTTTGAACATTCATGATGCTTTGTCTCTTTTTAAGAAAAGACATCAATCTACAAGTATTGTAATTACTGGACGAAATTGCCCTCAAGCGATTATTGATTATGCAGATTTGGTTACAGAAATGCGAATGATAAAACATCCATATGAAAAAGGGATTGCCGCCATTCAAGGCATTGACTACTAATGAGCAATTTTGTGAACAATTCGGATCATTCTAAAATAAATATTTCTCGGATAAATATTCCTCGGATTGTTATTGCTGGCACACATAGCGGAGTAGGCAAAACTTCGATTGTCGCTGGATTATTGGCGAGTTATAGTGCAATGGGTATACGTGTCGCTGCTTTTAAGTGCGGTCCTGATTATTTGGATCCTACTTATCATCGCCGTGCGTTGCAGGATAGCAAGTTGCAAGATAGCAATTTGCAGGATAGCAAAAAAAGATGGATGGGTTGTAATCTAGATAGTTGCTTAACTAGTGATCAAGTATTGCGTGAAAGTTTTGTTTCCGAATGTCTGGCGGTAGATGCTGAGTTGGCCATTATCGAGGGAGTGATGGGGCTTTTCGATGGAAAATCCACAGACAGCGATCTTGGTTCTACTGCCAGTATTGCCAAATTATTATCGGCACCGGTTA
>JADGBS010000222.1 GCA_015231325.1 Oligoflexia bacterium
TAGTGTTAGTGAAGGTGTTACCTGTGTTTATTGTTCTGGTATCACTGGTCTTAGTAGTCCAAGTTGCACTTCTTATAACAACCTGTGAGAAAACTGAAGCAGCTGCAGCGCCAGCACCGGCGGTAGATAATCCGCGTCTACAAATAGTGGTTGCTAGACAGCTGGTACAATTAACAGAGATGAGAAGGGAGTTAGACGAGTTAAAAGCTACACTACGTACCCTTACAGACAGTAATACCGGACTGAAAATTGGTGGGACTAAAGTTATCAATGGTGCTGGTTTATGGACAGGTAATCCCACTGGACTTGTGGGGCCACAAGGACCACAAGGTCCGCAAGGAGCGGATGGAACCAATCTTATTCATTGGAGTCCTAGTGAAAGAGGCCCTCGAAATGGAGACAGTTTTTGCAATTATTGGGGGGGCGCAAAATGGAAATGTATTACAACTGCGGTAGGTCCGAGAGGATGTTGGGATGGCGCTCTACCAGACGGGCTCATGGTTGGCTGCATAGTTCTTCCGTAAAATAGGTTCTAACTCCTTTAATTTTTCAGAAAAGGTTACTTAAGTACATCTTTGATAGAGGAAAGCTCTGTCTCATACGGAAGAAGTAATTCTTTAATAAGAGAAAAGGATTTTCCCTTCCATTCCTTTATTCGACTGTCGATAATTAGCACCCGGATTTCTTGATACCTGGAATACTTGCTGTGTTGCAACGCTGCACGGAATATTAAATTTTTTATCTCACGAATCCGGTTTGTCCAAAAGTATTTGGACATTTCTTCCCCCATTTCTTTCTGATAAAAATCTCTTTGTGCGTCAATGTTCTTATTAAAAGAGATGTCAGGGAATTTGTCGATAATGATAGATAATCGCCCGAGGTCCTTGCTGGCCTCGATAGTGTCGATACTATCGCTTGTAGACGTTACGTTGATTGCAAATTTTTCTTTATTGATCTCCACCGTAAATTGCGCAGGAACTAAACTCGGGAGCAACTCTTGGGCCTGATTAAATCTGCTGTGAGCGGAGAAGAGAAACAGATAGTCATCGGCCGTAGTAGTATTACTACTGGAGGTAGCAGTGAGGGAACCATTAAATTTTAGCGTCTGCAAATATTTCTGTTGTTGATACAACGCTTTATCGATGCTGCACAGGTAAATCTTGCTTTTGGCCAGTAGTGCCTCTTCACTAGGTGAGGGTAGGGAGTAGGGAGTGCGAAAACGCTTATTTTTTGCTAAGTAGTGATATCCACAACTCCACTCCAATGCTCCCGCAAACGCTGTAGATAATTGAATAACAGTACTGGCGTCCTGATAAATCTTTTTAAAATTCACGAGCCCAACATCGACTGGGTACACTTCGAATATCCATCCTTCTTGCTGGTGAAACTTTAGTAACAAGGAGGTTAGTGGCGCTTTCAGCGTCTCTCTCAGTGTCTCTTTCGTGGCCTCCCCTTTCGGCGTTATGGCATTGTCATTGTCACTGTCATTAGTATTATCACTAGCATTAGCAATGTGGGTGATTAGCTCTAAAGTGGTTAATATGTGTTGTAATTTTTGCAGTAGGTTTTTTTGAAAAATGTTGTTACTGCGCTCATCGTTTGATGTCGATGCCGATAACGCTGACGTTGATGATAACAATAATTTATGCAAAAAACTATATAGCTGTTGCAAATGTATGAAAAGTGGATGTTGTTGCCAATTAGTCACTTCAGATAATAACAGTTCATTCCAGTAAGTGAGTGAAAAACGAGGTAGTGTATTGGCCAGGCGCTTTGCCTGACTATCTATTTCTAAAAGTAGTTCTTGAACCTCGGGCAATGCTCCTAATAACACTAAGATATTGATTAAATCATCTCGATGGAATGAACAGCGGGTAATTTTTAATTGTTCTTTTTCTAATAGACTGGCCTCATCAATAATGATGGTCGATGGTCGAGGGAAGAAAGCATCGTTAGGCCAGTTGTAAATTGCCTGATGGGAAGAAAAAAGTATGCGAGCACTACTTGCCCGCTGGATATTTTTATAAAATAGACAGTTGGTGGAATGGTTACAATGTTCTCTAAGACATAGTCCAGGATTGACTGCGATTAATTTTTCTATGGAAGAAAGCAGCGGTTGGTTCCTACGAAAGTATCCTGCAATTTTGCCGACGCCGTACTGGACACTGTTGTTAAGTAAATTTTCAATCAACAAAGCGAGGAGGGGCGCGGGTTGTTGGAGGGCAATTTGTCGTTGTAGATACGATTCAAAAAACATTCTGCAGTAATAATCTTCTGCAATGGGAAATTTTGCAAAAAAATTGTCGATATTCAGTGCAGGTAGCTCAGAAATCGCAGGTAGTGCAGGAATGTTGATACTACTGGTACCGGGAAAAAGTGAGAGAAGGCCAGGTAAGTTGTATTCAGTTACTTTATTAAATATTTCATCGATGCTTTGTCTGCTGCTAGTAATGAGCAGTTTCTGGGAAGAATCAATTTGATTTTGAATAAAAAGAATAGATGGTAGTAAGTATCCCAATACTCGCCAGCTCTCAGGCATGGCGGTCTTGGTATCAACAAGTAGATGCACATTGTTTTTTATTGATGCTCCCACTTTTGTGGCAAGGGCGGTCAGCTGAGGTTGGCCAAGAGCTAACGTTTGTAAGATATGCTTCAAATTTTCATCAGAAAATTCGGATGAAAAATGAATTTGAGCTTCAATTTGAGCTTCAATTTGAGCTTCAATTTGAGATTGAATTTGAGATTGAATTGCGGGGATTGGCCTAGTGGAGGTCACAGTTGAGGTTACAGCGGCCGTGGTTGTTGCACGGGCGGTGAACGGAACAAACGGCGCAAAACCACATGCCTGGTGTAGATTCTCCAAAGTAGAGAGATCCAGAGAAAGCAACTGATAATACCAATGACAATAACAATTATGATCACTTTGGTGTTTACGACAAAGGTGCAAGAGCGTTTCACGTTGCAGCTTATTATCTGCTTGTTGAAGGTATTTGAGGGATAATAGTAACCCTCGCAGCAGATCCTGAGCATCCGCCAATCCGCGATGTTGTTCACTCTCCGCTAACATAAAATTTTTTAGTAGTCGTTCCAGTCCCAGGTGGGAGAAATGAGGAAATATCATGGCAAAAAGAGGGATGGAATCTAAAAATATAGATTTTGCTGCTTCAGGCGGGTGTCGCAAAAACCTTGAAAGGAATGATGCCTCAAAATCGGCATTATGCGCTAAAACAAAATTAGCGTTATTCAAGAAGTCTAATAACGGGGAATTCTCCAATAGCTCAGTGATCGTTGGCGCAGCAGACAGGAGATGATCATTTATCTTAGTCAAGTGCTTGATGAACGCAGGTAACGGGCGATCTATCTTAACCAAGGATGAAAATGTATTTATGAGAGTGAAGTGGTCGAACTCCAGAAAACCAATGTCAATAATTTGATCATAACTTGGATCGGTGCCGGTGGTTTCGATATCAATTACCCCCCACCGGCCAAGATCAAAATCACCAGCTGCCTCGATAGCGGCCGCGATTGCAGGCGTAGAAAATTTCAAATCCATGAGTGACATGAGTGACCCTATTCATTAATCAATTACCAATTATCAATTATCTGATGTAATACCAAAGCGAAAGTGATGTAACACCAAGGCGAGATAAGAAGGGGATTAATTGACTGCCTCTCTAACCCCACTCGGCCAAGCTATTTGTTGTTTTTTTTAGGGCCTATCCTAATAACCCCATCTACGTTGTCAGCTTCGTTGTCGAGTCGTGCGGCGTACTTCTATGTACGCCGCACGACTCTCCGCCTCGCTTCCTAGTAGCTGGGTTATTAGGATAGGCCCTTAGTATTTTTAAGTTTTGTATATCTATCAAGATAAGGCCCAATGATTGGGTCTTGTTGTATCCTTTTTTCACAAATCTTCTGCCATTCGCTTGAAGTATATTTTTTTTTCTCTTCTAAAAGTTCCTGTTGAATTTTATTTTTCATCTCAACACAATCAAATTTTTTATCCTTCATTTTCAATAACCTCACTTGGTGAGTGTATCGCTAGTTCTCCATATCCCTGAAGTAAGTTAACTCCATTATATTTTTTAATCCTGTTAAAGTTCACAATGTGCTTAAAATTCCAGCTAATAATTATATCTGTTTTCGATATTGTCGCCGCAGCAATGTGTTCGGCATCATCAAAATATTTTTCGGTTACAATTTTATTAGCAAGGTAAGCATCTCTTAAATTTTCTATTTCGGCAGTAATACTAACTACTTCTAATGCAACTTCAGGAATTGAAGCAAATAATTTTTTCACCTCTTCAGGAGATTTTTCTAACTCTTTTATTACTGTATCGGAAACAACTACTGTAAATAGTCCATTTTTTACTTGCTCGAAAAATCGTTCTGAAGCAGTCCTGAACTCATCATCAAAACAACCTCCAAATACAGACGTATCGACAAAAATTCTTAATTTCCTTTCTTTTTTATCCATTAGGGATGCCTTCTAATTTAAAAACAAGCACTCTACTTAGTGATATTAGGTGTAACAACCTAGGATATCCAAACTTTCTTGTTATGTTTGAACGATACAAGTATTGGATTTAATTACAAAAAACTCTGTGCGTCACTACCTAAAAGGAAGAGAAAAAATATGGTGGGACTAGAAAGGCTCGAACTTTCGACCACCCGGTTATGAGCCGGGAGCTCTAACCAACTGAGCTATAGTCCCAAAGAACACCACAGTGGAAAGTCTAACCGATTTGCTTTTCATTGAAAAGCAAAAAAATCAGCGGTTCATAGGAAAATTTTTAACGCTTAATATCCTTAACGATGATTACTCATCACACACAAATTTTTCATTCACTATTTTAACTTTGACCGAACCAGCAGCTGCAGCAGATGCCGCAGCTGCAAGCGGGGTAGCAGTTCTTATCTTTTCCCAGATACAACTAGCAACTTTCGAAGATGGCCTTAAGTTTGGAAGCGGATGACTCATAAGCCAGAGGAGGGTATTTTTATTGACATCAATTTCTACTGGCGATGCGTTTTTTTCTGGCGATGCGTTACCTTTGGAGATATTAAATGAGTGTAAAATTGATTTTGCGTTTACGCCGAGCGCATGAGCTATTTCCTTGTGGTGAGTTAGTACTAGCACTTGGTGGTTATGTATTGGATTATTAAATAGGTTGTTCCCAGGTGCTATCGTGTGTACGTTTGAGAAAAATTGGTTACATAATTCTACGGGATTACGAATTTTAGCATCAGGGGAGCACCATGAGTTATAACAAGCATTTAATAAAGATAGTTGTGCTCCAATCTCAGGAAATTCTGATTCAAGTAAAACCAGACCTAGCGCGTATACGTCTGCCGCCTTGGCCTCTTCTGCGTTCGCAAAAGCGCGAAAGGTACCATATTGAATATTTGGTGTGCCCCTACTAGTAGTTTGAACCGAACGAGGCACACATCTTGCGGTGCTGTAAGGATCGATGTAATTTGCAGAAGTTGTTTTTCCTGGATTTACCCCCGCAACTTGATCGAGTTGCTGAGAATTTCCCAAGTCAGCGATTAAAGCGCTATCACTGTTGAGCATAATATTGGTCGTTTTAATATCGAGATGTGCAAATCCGGCCTGATGAATTTGATTTAGACCGGCAAGTAAATCGCCGATCATATTATTCGATAATTTATAAACTATATCTACCTGGATCCTTCGGTTATGGAAATCTCCATCAGCGTAATATTCTTGTAGATACAGATCCCTGTTTATTTGTGTCATTGGAGAGACAATACCTCTTGATAAACCAATTACTCTCAGAGTGTCATGTTCTCGCTGTATGGAATCTCTATATATTTGTTTAAGTGATTCCTTATACTCTTCCCTGATGTTTAAATGTAATACCGCTCTCATTATCGGGTTCATCAGATGGTCATTCGTTAGTCCCAATCCCCAAGTTACTGTCTTATAAGTTCCTTTCGAACCGACTTTCACCCCTGTATCAAAAATAAAATCTACGCCTGCCTTCAACAGTAACAGCGGACGAACCATGTCGTTTCCGTTCTTGAGCAGCAACATGTTTTCAATAGGGAATGTTTCAGGAAAAATAGTGTATTCGATAAGCTTGGTCCAGCACATAGTGGTGTCTTTCACATCGAAAGCTGATACGTGTCCATGGGCCTCTATGGCCATCTTTAGTTTATCTGCCTTTATTTCCTCTTCGAAAGTTGGCGATGTAAACGGACCTTGGCGACTACACTCTTCTGCCATATTAATTCTTTGCAAGCACCTATCGGAACAGTACAATAGAATTACAAGAGACTCAGTACAAAAAGAATACGATGCTTTAATGTCTATCAATAAATCAGGCCCGTCGAGAGGGATTGCTGCCCCCATGGGCAA
>JADGBS010000223.1 GCA_015231325.1 Oligoflexia bacterium
ACAAAGTCATTACCTACCAACAAGCATTTGGTTATGAAACAAAATTTAATCGCGAAGAACTAGGACTACCTAAAGCACATTTTGTTGATGCTATTTGCGTGGGCATGGAAAAAGAAAAAATCTACCAAGAACAACGAATTGAATTACCGCAATATATCCTTAAAAAAGTATCCATTGCGAAGGGTGACTACCAGCAAACTGAGTCACAACCCAACAAAAAAGGAATTCGCCCTAAACTCTCCCGCGGAAAAGTGATGGGATTTAAAAAATTTGATAGAGTAAAATATTTCAATACCACTGCATTCATCAAAGGTAAAATGGCCACTGGTTATGGTATCTTAATGGACATTGATGGAAAGAAGTTAGACTTCGGACATATCCCTAAGTTTAAAATGATGAGAAGAATTGGGGCCAGAAAAACATGTCTTATAGATCATCTGCGCATAGAAAATTTCACATCCAATACCATATTATACTCGTCTGCAAATATAGAAAAAACCTCCTTAAAGGAGAGGTTGGGCAAGAGATGAAAAATATTTTTGAATTGGTGGCAAGCAGATCCAAATTTAGCATTGATACGATGGAGATAGATAAGGACCATATTCATTGTTTAATATCTTCATTCCCAAATATTTCTGTATTTTCAATTGTCAGAAAGCTAAAGCAAGAATCTACATATTTAATTTGGAAAAATTTTGAAAATTTATTGCGAAAGCAATTTTGGAAGGAAAGAACTTTTTTGTCTGATGGGTATTTTGTTGCAACAATCGGACAAGTCTCTGCAGAGACTATTAGGCGATATATTGAAAACCAAGGATAGAGAACGGCGCGGCCATTCATCCGCGGGACTAAAGATCCCGCGGTTTTCTGGCCGGGGAACGATAAATTTGAAAAATATGAGGATTTAAAAGGATTAAAAGTAGGAATTACAAAAGGAAAAACCTATTCTGAATATTTTTTAAAGGCAATAAAAGATGGTTTTTTTTAGTAGATGAAATTATAGTAGATAACTTGCAAATTTCAAAGCTTCTGCGAGGAAGAATTGATTTAGTTCCTTTAAGTACGGATACAGCATTTTATACTGCTGAAAAAGAAGGTTATAGAAATAAAATATCATATCTTCCTAAACCCATCAAGTCAGAACCATATTATAATACAATCGTAAAGAAATCCCATTATCCTAATCTTATGGGTTTGATACAAAAATATGACGAAATTATAAAGCAAATGAAAAAAAATGGAACTTTACAAAGCATTGAAGATAAATTTGGAAAATAATTGGATTCATGAAGTATAGTGGACCCCCAATGTTAAAAAAGATCTATCCAGCGATCACGACAATCGTGGGCAAGCTTTATAGCTTGTGCAATAATCGGATTAGTGGGACACACTTCAGTTCGTTCCTGCAGCGCCTGTTCATATATATTAAAGCGGGGTTCATAATAGGCACGAATTCCTGCTTCTCTAATTAGTACCTCATCTACGTCTACAAGAGAACCATCAGATGCGTGGACATTGTATAGTGCAGATAAGGCCTTGTCTAATTCTTCCGGGATCGGACGCTTTTCGGCGACATTGGTCTGGATGTCACTATGTCCATTTTGCGATAGTATTTTACCTACGCATTCGCTGCATAGGTTGCTAAGGAATTTTTTAGAAATAACCACTGAGGTCTCACTCTTTATATTTTCTTGAGAAGCGTTTGCAGATAATGGAACAATTAACAATAAAAAAATGGCCAAAAAGGGCACTCGAAGTTTCATGGGGATTTTCATTTTGATTCGATCTCCTTTGATTTAACTGATTCAACTGATTTAACTGATTTAACAATATGTTCAAAAAAACGGATGCCAGTTTACCACAACAAGTAGTACGAGAATGAAAAAAATAATAATAAATATTCAATTAGAATTGAGAATGTCCAGTTGTTCGTGCGACCACTAGACGCGGCCATTAGTACCCAGAATATAACGCTAAATCCTTAGTTGATACTTCTAACATTGGGTCATCGTCGTAATATGCATGTGAATACAAGCGTATCAAAACATTACTGTTTTGTTTGATTCCGACTATTTTGTATATGGGTGTTCGTGTGCCATAGTATACTAGGGTTCCAACCTTGAATTTTGCTGCTTTCTCTGCCTCTGCCGCTTGCTTTTCCCTCGCTATCCGCTCATTTTCTGCTGCTATCCTTCGCATCTCTGTTTTTTTTTCTTCCTCTGCCCTTTGTTTTTCTGCGATTTTTTTTCTAGTTTCATCCAAATTTTCAATAACAAAGGTTAACCTTTGAATAACTTTTTTATGTTTCTCAAGTTGTGGTTTCCCATCAGCGTTAAGTCTGACAGTCCAGATTTTTTCTGCACCATATTCTAAACCCTTAGGATCCACATTTTTCATACATTCCGATATACCAAAACCAAAAAATTTTGAAAGTGCTATTGGATCACTATTGAAACTCAAGGGATAATTATTTCCAGCGTAAATAAAATAAGGTTCTGTAATCGTTAGCCCTTCTGCGTTGTCAATTACATCGCTTCTAATAATTGTACTCCAACGTTTACCTCGTTCCCCGTCGGTGACAATTCTCACGTTATATCGCTCTCTGTAAAAATTGATATATTCTTGGGAGAAAAACAGCAAGTTATTATCAAAGTCCACTCTAAGAAAGTCGGCCACTGGCACAATGTGCGAACTAATATTAACATGGGATTCTATTGATTGAAGAGGAGGTGCGGATGGATCACCTGGAATAAGATCTGCTGCTTGTAAATTGATACAATAAAAAGAAAAACTTATATTTGTCACGATAAAGGCCTTGGTAATTCGAATGCTCATTTTTTTTATTGTCTTCATATTTATATTCATATTCATATTCGTTTGACCTCACTCTAGGAAATTTAGTAAAATTTAAAAAGCGGCAGAAAAAGGATCAACCAGTGTCAGTCGCTTCCTGGATACTTCAATTATTCTTCTGTCTGCAATTCTTCTATCTCGCGCGTATATCGATACATTATTGTTTTGATTTATTCCAACGATTACGTAGGTGTAGTTCAGCGAATCGCAGTGTACCATGGTTCCAATCTTGAATGGATCAGTTTTTTTTGCAACTTTTTTCACCATCGCCGCTGCTTTTTCTTCCGCTATCCTCTGCTGCGCTGCCTTTTCTTCTTCCTCTATTCTTTTTATTTCCGCAATTTTTTTTCTTGTTTCATCAAAATTTTTAATAATAAAGGTTAACTTACTGATAATTGCTGTACGTCTTTCCAAATATGCTTTTCCACTAGAATCAAGTCTGACAGTCCAAATTTTATCTGCAGAAAATTTTAAACCCCGATGGCCTACGCTTTTTATACATTTAGATGTACCAAAACCAAAAAATTTTGAAAGCGCTTTTGGATCACTTTTGAAACTTAAAGGATAATATACACCAGAATATTTGAAATAAGGTTCTGTAATCGAGAAGCCCTCTGTATTACCAATTAGATCGTTAGCAATGATTTCATCCCAATGTTTACCTTGGTCACCTTCGGTGACAATATTCATATTGTATTGTTCTCTGTAAAAATCTATATATTCTTGGGAGAAAAACATTATATTTTTTTCAAGATCCACCTTGAGAAAATCGGCCACTGGCACAATGCAGGATTCATCAGAAGATTGCATTGATAGATGAGAATGCGGATAAGAATGCGCGTCGGGTGCATCTGGAATATGAATGGCCGCTGATAAATTGATACCACAAGAACATAAACTTATGGTTGTTACAATACAGGTCTTGGCAATTTGAACGCTCATTGTTTTTATTGTCGATATCATTGTCATTTAACCTCACTTAACCTCACTTAACCTCAGACCCAAAAAAATTAGTAAAGTTTAAATATGGAGAAAAAACACTACTCTAAAATCAGGAGTTTTCTATCTCGGCGATTCTTGTGCGCATCTGTTGAAGTAATTCTTCTTGAGCGGAATTCCCTGCTGCAATCCTATCGTTTGCCTCCACCACTTCGATCATTTTTCTTAGCTCTCTTGCTGATGCTTTTTTCATCAATAAGGTTACTACAGGGGCGTCAGGCCTTTTTTGTACAATGCGTGCAAAACTATCGATTAACGATATATTTAATTCCTGTTTATTTTTTAGTTTTTTTAGTTCTTCTCTTAGCTCTGCATCGACTGGACCTGCATCGACCGCCGCTAGTGTTTCTCTATTAGACTTTGCTCTAGTTTCTAATTGTTCGCGGAGTGAGATATACTCCCCATAAAATTGTCGCATATATTCAGATTCCAACTCGATGCCGAATGATTCTATGCTCAATACTGCTGCTTCCAATACCTGTGTTTTTATGTTTTCTTTAAACTGTTCGTCAAAATCCCTGGCGATACACCACTGGTCAAATTTTTGTTCTAATGACTCGTTTATCTGTTTTTTATAGTTATCTTGAATTTGTTGAGTGGTTCGTAATAAGTCTTTTGTCATTTCATTAATATTTCCTGAGAATGCGATTAATCGTAATAAATTTTTGTTCTGTGAGCGTTCATAATTAACCGCAGCTACTTGCTCTTGTTCCAGTGAATATAAATTAGTATGTGACCTGATTTGTTGTAGGAAATCCTCAATGGTCTCATCCATCATTTCTTCTCTGTTTTTTTCCTCGTCCTCGCCTCCCAAATATTGACCAATATCTCTTTCCAATTTTGTAGTTATGTCTTCGTTTGCTAAAGAAGCATTTTTCTTAATAACTCCCCAAACTTTATCGTTATCATTAAAAGCTTTATCCAGATAATATTCGAAAAACATATCAGTATTTTTTTTATTTGCTTTTAATATTTCGTTTTCTAGAGAAGGGATGAGGTCCTTTAACGTTTGTTTTTCAATATTGTAAAAACTATTAGCGTTCTTATTATCTGAAAATGAGGACTCAGCGATTTCAATTGCATGATTCACAATTAAGTTTGCGTTTGATAATGCCGTAGATTCATCCAGATATTGTTGTAAAAATTCTTTTAAATCATTAATGATAGCAAGACGCTGTCGTTTAATGTTGTCTAATGCAATGATTTTTGAATGTGCATTGAACTCACCGCCTAATGCACTCAATGCGTCGGGGGTTACAATACCTGTTTTTTTGGTAGCGGCGATAAGATTGTTTAAGCGTTCTAATTGCCAATCAATTTCCTCACTTGATATGTATAGAGAGTGACTAGCATAAATGGTATTCAGCTCTTCTCTATTGATTTCCGCAAAAACTTTATGGGCCGTGGCCATGTTAAAAGATATTAATGTGCCCAATGATAAAAAAGAGAAGAGTCCTCGTTTCCAGTTAATTTTATTTTTAATCTTCATTGATTTCTCCTGTATGAATAAATCTACAATTTGTCCAACGGCCCGGCCGGCTTGGCCCGGCCCGGCATTGTATCAGGAGATAAGCTTATTATGAAAACAAAAAAATAATTATTTTTCGAAAAGAAAGTTCAAATAGAAAATCTGAAACGAAATAACGAATAATTACAGGAGAACGTCATAGATGAACGTTTTTTTGCGAAATTATTTTTGAAAATTATTTGTGGAAACTATTTTGAAACTAATGAATAAAAACAAAACTAGAACTGGTAGCCTAGACCAACAGAAACGGAAGTGGTTTTATTTGATACATCTTCCTTGATGTCATTTTTAGTAAGAGTCGTGCCCTCGGCATCTTTATCCTCAACTTTATCTGCCCTGTTGATTCTGTAGGCAGCGTGCACAAAAGGAATCAGGCCATTTTTCAACTTGAAGTTTACACCTGCACCTAAATCGTACATCAAACCTTTAATAGAATGACTACTTTCTACTGCGCCGGTCTTATCGTTGCGCTTAAAAATTGAGTAGCCTACACCCACTTGCACTACAGGCTGCAGTACAAAACTATTCAAATCTAGGTCAAAGTTCAGCGACTGGGCAATTTTGAACGCATAATATTTGAGGTTATTATCATTCAAATTGTCTTCATCCTTCTTGTCACCTTCTGTATTACCAAAGTCTTTACTTCTTGTTCCATAAGTAAAAGAAGGCAGAGTGGTTGTTGACAATAGATCGTGTACCTTGAATTCTATGCCTGGACCGAAGGTGAAACCGTGCAGACTTTGAAAGTCTTCACTACGCACTTGATAGAGGTCCTTCCTATCATCTTCTGTCTTAATAGAAGTGAACTCATAACCACCGAAAAGTTGAAATTTAACTGCCTGTGATTGCTCGCCAGAAGTTGAGACAGTCTTCTCGATCTCTTTTTTTCCCTCGGTAGAAGCGTTGGTTGCAGTTGCTGCTTCTTCGGCCAAAGCAGAAAAAGATAGCAGCAGCAAGGAACCAGTAATTAGT
>JADGBS010000224.1 GCA_015231325.1 Oligoflexia bacterium
GCAGTGCAGGGCAAAAAAATTGAGTTACAAATGGCGCTCGACGAAGAGATGGTAGCAATGCGGCAATTTAATAATTTTCGTGAGGTTAGTAATTCGTTAGTACGCGAAAAAGTAGTAGATTTAGATGGAGATGCTGGTGAAGGCATACAAATTGATTCAATCGTTCTTCCTGATTTTTCTGAGCAGGATTTGCGAGAGGATATAAAAGTAATACAACATCAAAGAGATGCCATCAATGCTGCTGCTAATATTGGGACGGAGAAGGTTCGTCCCTCTCTCGATCTGTTCGGACAATTTGCGTTGAATGGTAAAGATGACGAATCTACAGATGCTCTTTCTGGCTCGATGAAGTCAGATCACCCCACAATGGTATTCGGAGTTAAGTTTTCTATGCCCCTAGATCCCCATGTTGTAGGTGAAATCAGGAGTGGGTATGCCTTAGACAGGCAGACGGCGGATATTAATTACGAGAAGAAACTATTCGATTTACGTCAAGAGTATACTGATTTGCGACAAAAATTTTTTGAGGCCAAAAAAAGAGTAGCACTTGCCTTTATGTTGCAAACAGCTCAAAGGAAAAAATTAGAGCACGAACGCACTCAGCTCCAAAAGGGAAGAACGACCACCTTTCAAGTATTGACTTTCGAACAGGAAGGTGCGGCCGCGCGGTTGAGTTATATTAAATCGAAAGCAGAAGTGCTAAAAATTGTCGCTCAATTAAGAAGTTTTAGTAGATTGATTTAATCATCTTAATTTAATTAAAAATAACGAGGAAAATAGTGAAAATTGCAAATTTGTCGATAAAGCGGCCAACGTTTGTTACCTGCATTGCTATCTTGCTTGTGGCGTTGGGGTTGATATCCCTAGGAAAGATGCCAGTTGATCTTTTTCCCAACGTAACTTTCCCCGTAGTGATGATCCAGGTCCCCTATCCAGGTGCTGGACCAGCGGAGGTTGAAAATTTAGTTTCGAGAAAGGTGGAGGAAGAGGTCAGTTCACTTAATGGACTCAAGACATTGAGATCTATAAGTAGAGAAGGAATTGGAATAGTGGTAGCAGAGTTCACTTTAGAGACGGACATCAAATACGCCGAACAGCAGGTTCGTGACAAGATCGCATCCGTAAAGAGAAAGCTACCAGACGATATTCAGGAGCCAATAATCAGAAGGATAGACCCTGCCGATCAGCCTATTTTAATTGTGGCCATAAAATCCGATATGCAGCCACAAAAACTTTTTGATCTTGCCGATAATCAAATCAGAACAAAATTAGAACAGGTTCCGCAGGTAGGTTTGGTAGAGGTGATAGGTGGTAGAAAACGAGAGATTCAGGTTCAGTTGGATCGGGAAAAATTGAAATCGTATGAAATTTCAAGCACGCAGGTTACCAATCGTATTGCGGCGGCAGGGTTAAATGTTCCAGCAGGAAAAATCGACGAGAGCAAACAAGAAACAATTTTTCGGACTGTTGGTGAATTTTCCTCGATTAAGGATATTTCTAAGGTAATCGTAAATTTTATTGGAAATGACATCCCTGTTACCGTCTCTGAAGTCGGAACCGTAGTTGACTCACTGACAGACGAGAAGGCCCGTGGTTACTTTAACGGAGAAAAATCCATTTTCCTTTTGATCTATCGTCAAACTGGAGCAAATACAATAGAGGTTGCTAATTTAGTACAAAAAGCGGTGGATAGGATTAATGCAGATTTGAAAACTAGTGAGAAGCAGATTCCAGTGGAGTTGACGCTAGTACGAGATGGTTCGAAAATGATTAGAAATAACATTGCAGATGTTCGAGAGTCGATTATCTTGGGCGTTATTCTAACTATCGTGGTGGTATTTCTGTTTTTAGGGAGTGTACGCTCCACTATCATTACCGGGATGGCAATTCCCAACTCCATTATCGGGGCGTTCGTTATAATGGCGGCGATGGGTTTTTCAATTAACATCATGACTTTGTTGGCGCTCAGTTTGGCCGTTGGTCTGTTGGTTGATGATGCCATTGTGGTGCGTGAAAATATTTTCAGGCACAATGAAGCAGGGAAATCTCCGATCGAAGCAGCGATTGTTGGGACTCAAGAAGTAGTTTTGGCGGTAGTCGCTACCTCATTAACAATAATCGCAGTATTTGGTCCTGTCGCCTTTTTGCAAGGGATTGTTGGACAGTTTTTTAAGCAATTTGGTCTGACTGTCTGTTTTGCAATGGCGATTAGTTTGTATGATTCCTTAACCATGGCGCCAATGCTTTCTGCCTATTTTATAGGAAACGTCGAGCGCAAGGACCATATGGGGTTAGCAAAAAAGTGGAGACGTTTTGTCTCGATTTATTATCTATCAAATCTTTTTCAAGAATTTTTGACTAGAATTTATGAGAAGGTCTTACGATTTACAGTACGTATGCCGTTGTTGATTATTTTGGCCGCGATTGGATTGTTTTTGGGTAGTTTGGTGATAGTAAAGAAAGTTCCTCGAACTTTTGTTCCTGCTGCAGATGTAGGAGAGTTCGCGGTCACTTTGGAATTACCTCCGGGAGCAACTTTGGATCAGATGCAAAATCTTGCAAGTAAGGTTGATAAGATCATTCGTGCTAATCCTGAGATTATGTATTCGGTGATGTTCGTAGGGAATATGGTCGGTGAGTCCAACCGTGCGCAATTTTTCCTCGAGTTAGTTCCTGCCAAAAAAAGAAAGTTGAATACCCTTGAGGTGAAGGAAAAGGTTAGAGAACAATTAAAACCGTTCACTTATGCAAAGCCAGTGGTTAAAGAAATAGATATGTTTGCCGGAGGAAGTCGTCCATTTCAAGTAAATGTTATTGGACCAGAGTCGGATGAGGTTATCAAATATGCCGAACTATTGTTTGAAAAATTAAAAAACCACCCAGCGCTAAAAGATCCAGAATTTAGTTACAAGCCAGGAAAGCCAGAGTTTAAAGTCATTGTTGATGATCGCAAAGCAGCAATGTTTGGTGCTTCAAACGTAACTGTTGGACAAGAGTTGAGAAATCAGGTAGAGGGGGTGGTTCCAGTGGTTTTTCGTGAGGCCGGTCAAGAATATGATATCAGGGTAAGGATGCAGGAGAAGGATCGAAATTTGCGTAGCGATTTTCAGAAAATATATGTTCCCAATATAAATAACCGATTGATCAAATTAGAAAATATTGCCAAATATACGGAGGAAACTGGACCGGCAAATATTGAGCGTCAAGATCGCGGACGATCAGTGAGTGTTCTAGCAGATATTGCGCCGACTGGACCGGGTTTGGGTGGGGTTATGACCGATATTAAGAATATTTTTAAAGACGAAATTAAGTTGCCTCCGGGAATGCGTTACAGCTTTTCTGGACAGGCCGATAGTTTTACTGAATTGGGGTACAACATAGGTGTTGCTGCTTTGCTGGGGACACTTTTTATTTTTCTGGTTTTGGCCAGTCTTTACGAATCTTTCGTCACTCCTTTTGCGATTATGTTGGTACTGCCCTTGGCAGCATGCGGAGCGTTTTTGGCGCTTTATATCACTAACACCTCATTGGATATTTTTTCGATGATCGGTTGCATTATGTTGCTCGGGCTTTCAACCAAAAACTCAATTTTGTTGGTGGATTACAGTAACCGTTTAGTGGCCGAAGGTATGACCCGAACCGAAGCCGTAATTGCCGCCGGAAAAATAAGACTGCGTCCGATTTTAATGACAACCGCAGCATTAATCGCAGGGATGATTCCTATTGCTGTAGGTCTAAACGAGGCATCAAGACAGCGTGTGAGTATGGGGATCGCTATTATTGGCGGTTTAGTTAGCTCGACGTTACTCACCTTGGTGGTTGTTCCTGCAACCTATTCATATATTGATCGTTTCCGTATCTGGAGTAAAAAAATGATTGCTCGGCTGATAGGAACTGAAAAATATATTGATATGCATTAAATGTTGACTTAATGGGTTCATGATCGTAACATCTTACGTGGTGGCCTTAAAGGGCGATTATAGAGGTAGCTAACTCCGCCAGGTCGGGAACGAAGCAACGGTAACTATACTTTGTATTGCGCTTTTTAAGGTCGCCCTTGTTGATATTTCTCATGCGTTCGCGCCTTCTTTTAAATGCCGTCTATTGGTGTCGTTTGTTGCATATATTAAATAAATAAATGTGTATCCTTGATTTTCATGATAAAGCAAAATTATGAGTCATTACCAAGTTTTGGCCAGAAAATGGCGTCCCCGAGATTTTGATAGTGTAGTTGGTCAGCCGCATATAGTTCGTGCGCTTAAGAATGCAATACTCAAAAAAAAATTTGCTCACGCCTACCTCCTCTCTGGAACTAGAGGCGTTGGAAAAACGACTGTTGCGCGAGTAATTGCTAAGGCGATACGTTGTCCTGACCTTAGTCAAAACGGAAACCCCTGTTTGCAATGTGAATCGTGTCTTTCCATCGAAAAAGAGTGTACGTTAGATGTATTGGAAATAGATGGGGCTTCTCACAATGGGGTTGAGCATATTCGCGAGTTAATCGAAAATGTGCAATATCTTCCGGCAACGGGCAAGCACAAAATATATATTATCGATGAAGTGCATATGCTCTCGAAAGAGGCATTTAATGCGCTATTAAAAGTTTTAGAGGCACCCCCTTCGCATGTGGTTTTTATTTTTGCAACAACCATGCCGGAAAAGATTTTAGATACAGTGCTTTCGCGCTGTATTCGTTTCAATTTCAAGACCATTACAGAAAGTATCTTAGTTGAGCATTTGGCGATGATTGCGAATAAGGAGGGGATCAGGTCTATCGATGAAGGGGCATTGCGAGCGATTGCCAGGGAAGCGCAAGGCTCACTGCGCGATGCACTGTCGCTATTTGACCAGGTACTGAGTTTTGCTATAGAAGAAGACGGTCCATTGACACAAGAAATTATTTATTTAGCATTAGGACTTCCTGCTGAGGATACGATAAACAACATTCTTGCTGCAGTATTACTCTGTGATGTGAAGAAATGTTCCTCTCTTTTAAGGGGATTACTGGAAAAAGGGGTGAACGTTAAACGAATTGCGCTTTCTATTCTAGACCAATTATATCAATTGATACAGGTGTCCGCTCCGGCCCCTGTCCCCAATTGGCCATTTAATTTTGGCAAAGAAATACTGCAACAAGTTACCAGAGCGGAGCTATTCTGGATCTATGAGGTCATGGTCAAAGACTTTCGTTGGAGTTTAGATGCACTGCTTCCGGAGAAAGTTACTGAAATTGCTTTGCAGAAAATTTGTTACCGAAGAACTTTTTTTAAAGTTGATCGTCGTGAGTTAGGTGCAACAGCAACGGTTGCTACGGAAGTATCGCCAGGAGTATCGCCAGAATTATCGCCGCAAGTTCAGCAGCAGGTCCAGGCGCAAGTGGTGCCACCACAGCAGGCGGTGCCATCGCAGGTGCTATTACGGCAGCGATCTTCATCAGAAGATCTTGCAAATAATTTTTTGGACCATCCATTTATCAAAGAAACTGAAAAAATTTTTAATTCCAAGGTTAATAGAGTGTTTGTGAAGGAAAACTCAGAGGTTATTGAAACCAACAGGGAATGAGTCTTAGTTTTACAACGTTAGAGTAACAATTAAGAGCAATTAGGAGAAATTATGAAAAACAATTTTAATCAGATAATGAAGCAAGCACAGCAAATGCAACTGAGTGTTACTGCTCTACAGAATGAATTGGCAACTCGGGAGTTAGATAGCTCAATAGGGGGAGGGGCCATTAGGATTAAGATCAATGGCAAGCAAGAGATTTTAAGTATCAAGATTAATCGGGAGTGCATTGATCTTTTGGAATCTTTTGAGCAGCTACTAATAACTGCTGTTAATCAGGCAGTAAAAGAGTCCAATGATATGGTTTCTACCGCTGTTTCAAAAGTAACCGGTGGATTGAAAATTCCAGGTCTATTTTAAATCTGCTTTATTTTAAAATATGACATCAACTTAATCGTCTAAATTATTAATCTGTAGCGAAATAGATGCAATTACCAAAAAAAATTACGGAAATTATCAAGATTTTGAGTAGGTGGCCGGGAGTTGGAGAAAAGACGGCCACTCGCTATACTCTTTCTCTTCTTAAGTGGAATGCTGCTGAGTTGCAAAGTTTGAGTTCTGCGATAGTTGATCTTTTGTCTCTAAAAAAATGCAAAGAGTGTGGTTTTTTTAGCGAAAATGAAATTTGTGAATTATGTTTGTCTGCAGAACGAACAGATACCGCTATTATATGTGTGGTGGAAAGTGTCGCTGATTGCTTGGCCATTGAGAAGAGCGGAGAATACAAGGGAGTGTATCATATTTTAGGTGGTGTTTTGAGTCCATTAC
>JADGBS010000225.1 GCA_015231325.1 Oligoflexia bacterium
GCTGTTTGGGCAGGGAAATTAAACATCATGTCGACATTTAAAGTGTTGAATTCTCCCGCTAATTTTTTCAAACGAGAGATTATTTCTTTTTCTGTACAATACGGGTCGTACCGGTTGGTTGCTATTAGCAACGATCTATCAAAAGTTTGAACCCCCACGGATAGTCTTTTGATACCTATATTTTTTAATATAGATATTTTTTCTCTTGTGAGATGTCCCGGGTTAGTTTCTACAGAGATATCATTGATTTTAAAATATTTTTTTGCCGTATTGATGGTTTCTGCTAATTCATCGATCATTATCGTGGGAGTTCCACCCCCGATATATATTCCGTTAAAGTCATATCCCATTTTTTTATAAAGTCGCATTTCGCAACGTAATGCATTGAAATAATCATGGGCCAGATCTTTATTTAAAAGAACACGGTGAAATGAACAATACGAGCATAATTTTTCGCAAAAGGGGACGTGGATGTACAGTAGTCTACTTTTATTGGTTGTTGAGAGAGAGACCGGAGGGAGTGATTCAGGTGGCCCCACATTGAATTTCATTGCCGTAGTAAGCTTTTTTCGAATTATTGTAGAAATAAATTTGTTAATAGAAATAAATTCCAAACCAACCTTCAAAATTAACCTCCGAATTGATATTAACTAAGGAACGAGTACTTAATAACCCCTATTCTTAATTATTGATGTAAATTAATTTACTCGCGCAATACTTAGATCGCAATATTAGTAGGAGGTTGTGGGCACTTTTTTGCCATTTTATGGCATTATTTCATTTTTTGATGATTCAGCGAACATTTCCTACCCGTGGGCGCTTTATGGTAGTGTGTTATTGCCAAGTAACCAGAACATTCTGAGGAAACACCCTATTTGAAATTTCCAAGCCCATCGTTCGGCCATGGTGGTGCTCAAAATGAAAAAAAATTTATTTTCTTACCATCTTTACATTAAATAGTAAGATTAGTATCAACCCAATGTTTCTTATTTGCTATAGACATTAAAGTCTAAGTTTAAAACTTAAGGTTTTGAGCTTTATAGTTCAAAATTTTGTAAAATCTCAAAGGAGATAAAATGAAAAAACTGATTTTGGCCTGTACTCTTTTTTCTGCTGCATCTATTGCTTTTGCCGCTACTGCTCCGGCAACTACTGAATCTGCGCCAGCAGCAGCAGCAGCAACAGCGGAAGTTAAGGCTGTTGCAGTTGAAAAAACAGCTGCTCCTGCAGCTGAGGACAGCGAAAAAAAGATTAGCCCACGTGCCAAAGCCAGAAAGGAGTGTATAAGTGAAGATGCTTCACTAGAGACTAATAAGAAGGCTTTACACAGGTGTGTTGTTGGCAAAATGAAGAAAGACAAGAAATAGAGATAAAAAAAGATATTGTGATATAGCTCCTTTCGTTCAAAATGCTCTCCATTCTGATGCTGTAAATTGCCTATTCTGTAATGTGTCAACAATGTTTGCCGTTTTTCCTGAAATAAATTATATTCTCATTTTCTTTAAAATTTTTGTATAATTGTTCATAATTTTTGCCTTGAATGTGAGTAAAGTCTGAAAGAAAGTGAAGAAAGTGAGATCAGTTGAAGATGTGCACATGCGTATATTGATATTGGAAGATGAACCTAAGGTGGCCGATTTTTTGAACCAATCTCTTCGGTGTGAGGGGTATCAGACTCTGTGTCTTGCCTCAGTGGATGAGCTTTCTTCTATCGGCGGGCAAGTAGAAGAGTTCGATTTGGCAATATTTGATCGTATGCTTGGAGTCAAAGATTCATTGGCCTATCTTGCTGAGTTTAAGAGAAAGTTTTCCCGTTGTGCTGTTCTGGTTTTATCGGTAATTAATACTCCCGAAGAAAGAGCGCAGGCGTTAGATGCTGGCGCTGACGATTATATGGGGAAGCCGTACTCTCTTCTGGAATTGAGTGCTCGCCTGCGGGCACTCAAACGAAGAGATCTTAGAGAGGGGGTGGAGCGAAGAGTATTTGTGCTAGGGGATCTACAACTAGACTGTGTTTCCCATAGAGTTTTTTTTAAGGGCAAGCGTTTGGATTTTTCGGCAAAAGAATTTAATCTCCTGTCCCTTTTAATAAGACGTCCTGGACAAGTTTTTAATAAATATCAAATTTTAGATCAAGTTTGGGATACTCAATTAGATTTGGAATCAAATGTTGTTGAAACCACGATTAAGAATATTAGACGTAAGTTGGAGGGTGATAGCGTTAACGTAGAAATTCATAGTCGAAGGAATGTAGGATATTGGATTGAAGCGTAAATTCTTCTTGACCTCGCTTGCTTTTATTGTGTTTATTGTAGTAACTACTTTGTTGGTTTCAGGGCTTTACTTTGCTAAAGAAAGAAGGAGGCTGCTCGATCAGCAAATAGAAGGAATCGTTTCTGGGCTATTAGCGAACGGATTGAAAGATGCTGAGCTTACGGAGATGGATGAAATTGTTGCTAGTGCGCTTTTTGATCATCCCCGCACTATTCTTTTAAATGTTTATGATACTAATCATAAACTTATCTATCAAAATGTTAATTCTCAAAATATTTTAGGTGATGATTTGCCTTCATCCAAAGAGAGACTTAAGGAGAAGCTATTTACATTTGAGTCAGATGGACATAAAGTTAGGTTCCTCAATTTTATCCTGTCCACAAAAAAGGTTTTGCAGGTAGGGTTACTTCTTGACCAGCAACTTTCCCATCTCTGGGAAATGAATCAGCGAATATTATTTCTCTTAGTTATAATTATGTTGCTGACTACTGCGGTTGCTTGGATGTTGGCCAAAATTTTAGTTCGTCCGCTTGAAGAGATAACTTCTTATGTGCATACCCTGGCAATTAACATAGAAAGAAATTCTTCAGTGCGACCACCTTTGTCTCAAAAGTTACAATCAATGACGTCAGGAAGGAATAAGAACGAGATTCAAATCTTGTGGGATTCACTGAATTATTTTAGAAGTGCGGTTGAAACTAAGATAAACCTCACCAGAGCTACTGTGACCCAAATGGCCCACGAACTAAAGACTCCTTTAACAATTATACGCAATTCCCTTGAGTATTTACAAATCAAAAAGATAACGAGCGAACTGTCTGAGCAAAAGCTTATAGTTGATGCGATAGAAGAAACTGACAGGTTAAGTGCTACTATTGGTAGTTTTTTAGATTGGTCTCGTTTTGAATCATTCGATAAAAAAGCGGATATTCATGCGTTAAGGTGTACATCTGTCGTAGAAAGTGTATTGTTATCGGTAAGTAAGGCATTTCCAGCTCATTCATATCAATGGAATTTTAGTTATGACATCCAACTTTTTGCCAATCCTGAGGACTTGAGACAATTGATTAGTAATTTAGTAGACAATGCTTTTAAGTATTCTATAGATAAATCCATCGGAATATTATTGAAGGATAATAAATTAACTATAGAGAATTGTTCGCTTCCCGTACCTGAAATAGTTTTCCAACGTCTTGGAGAGCCATTTAATACCGGAAAAATTAGTGGTGCTCGTAGTGGTAATGGGGGTATCGAGGGCAGTATTGGGTTGGGTTTGGCCTGGGTTTGCTCTATATGCAATCGTTACAACTGGAGTTTTGAATTTTCACATGTAGAGGGTAAGACGGTAGCGATGGTATCTTTTGCATCATCGTTAATAGATTAGCCATCAGTGTTCTGGTTTTTTAGCACACAAATCTCGAACACTGGTGGTGATGTGGATGCATTGGGCCTACAGTTTTGAGCTATAAGCGCTGGCATTTTACTGCTCTTCGCCGCTAGTATTTCTGATATCTGCGAGAAAAGCAATTACGTAAATAATATTTTTTGACATTTGTACTTATTGTCAGTACACTGACATGTTTTCGTAGTAATAGTTGTTACTATTAATAACACTCAAAATTTATTGATATCGATTTGCGGCCAATAAGCAACTGGGATTGATTTAGTGTTCAAATTATTGCTTGAAATGCAGCAATTTTATATTTTTATGTGTGAGTCGTCTTATTTATGTACCCAATTTCTCTGAAACTAACTTATAATTAACGAAGCTAATTTATATTCAAATTGGAATATTTTACTAAAAAACTGATTTTAAAACGAAACCACCTTTTGTCGAATTCTCTCCGCCTTATAAAACTTTTCAGCGGATCAAATTAATGGCACGATTAAGGGCAAAATTTAAGGACATGCTAATGACAACTTCCTCTGCTTCTGTTATTTCTTCTGCTTCTACCGTTGCTACCTCCTCTATTACTCCCTCTTTTCAAGACTTGGGTCTATCCAGCTGTTCGTTGGCAGCTATTAGCAAAAAGGGCTTGCTCGTTCCAACTTCCATTCAAATTGAGACAATACCGCTATTACTATCATGTAATAAGAATATTGTTGCGCAGTCGCAAACCGGAACCGGAAAAACCGCTGCCTTTGCGCTTCCGATCATGGATTTGGTTTTTGCAAATTCTGAACGCTTGGGACATTCGGTTCATCAACTTAAAAAAGGCAGAGGAGAGGAAAGTATACGCAAAGTGACAACAGCGGCCCTAGTTCTTACCCCCACTAGAGAGTTGGCCTTGCAAGTTGCCGAGGAGATAAAATCGCTTAAGGGTGAACGTTCGCTGACAGTAACTGCTGTTTATGGTGGGCAATCGATTATGGACCAAATTCGCCAATTACGCCGAGGAGTGGATATAGTTATTGGAACTCCAGGCAGAGTTATCGATCTTCTTGAAAGAAAGGAGTTAAATTTAACAGCGATATCCCATTTAGTATTGGATGAGGCCTATGAAATGTTGAATATGGGCTTTTGGGAACAAGTAGAGGAAATTATCAAGTATGTGAATTCTCATCGACAAATTCTGCTGTTTTCCGCGACAATGCCCAAAAGAATTTTGGATACTGTTAAAAAAGAGATGGGTGATTATCATCTGGTTCGCGCAAAAAACACGGAATTGACCACGAAGCTTACTGAGCAAATTTACTTCGAAGTTAATCCTGAAGATAGATTAGAGGCGATATGCAGAATTATTGATATGCAATCGGAGTTTTATGGATTAATTTTTTGTAAAACTAAACTAGAGGTCAGTGAGTTGGGACAACATTTAATAGATCGTGGATATGATGCTGATTTGATACATGGGGATCTTTCTCAAATCCAGCGTGAAGTTATTCTCAAGAAATTTCGAAATAGAATTATCACAATTTTAGTTGCCACCGATGTTGCTGCGAGGGGAATTGATGTTAGCGACCTTACTCACGTAATCAATCACTCGATTCCTTCTAATCCCGAAGCCTATATACATAGAATAGGTAGAACTGGGCGAGCAGGAAAACAAGGGATTGCCATAACTTTCATCTCTCCAAGAGAGAGACAGAAATTAGCGTTGATTAAACGAATTTCTAATGCTGAAATAAAGCGACGACCAATCCCATCACCTCAAGATATTATTGAAAATAAGAGACAAAAAATTATTGCTGAAATATCAGAGCGATGTATAAAAAGAGATTTAGAGCAAGGTTCGGGAGAAAACATTGATGTTTTTCTATCTTTGGCACAAAAATTATTATCCAATAACAGCGATGTAGAAAAATTGGTTTCTGTATTGCTACAACATTCATTTGGGGATGCTTTAGATATATCAAAGTATAAATTACTGGACACATTTCCTCGAAGTGCAAGTAACCTCAGTGAAAGCGGGAGGAGAAGTGCAAGTCAGGGTGGAGTTGGCAGGTCTAGAGAAGGTGGTAGCAATATTATTAGGACCGGGAGCAATGCAAAAGGTACTGTCAGATTATTCATGGCATTAGGAAAGAAAGATGGTATCGACAAGAATAAGCTAGTGAAAATTCTCAAGCAGCAGAGCGTAATAGAGGAGAGTTCTTTGCGATCGATGCAGATTTTTGATAAATTTTCTTTTATCACAGTACCAAGTGACCAGGGTGAGGCCATTTTGGACGCATATCAAAAATCTTCTCTGGGGCGAGGTCGTCCATTGGTTGAGAGAGCGCAATCTGCTGAGCAGTCGAGACCACAAGAAAGATCAAAAGAATATGTAAGGGCGGCCAGGCGCTGATTAGTTGTAATAGCTTGGCGCTTCCTGAAGTGAATCAGGGAAATCTAGTTAGCGTGGGTAGCAGGCATGGGAGGTAAGGAATATATTGGTAAGGGTAGCGATTATGGACATGAACGGTGCATTAAAAGAATTTTTATTGGGAGTATTTCTGAAGGGCTTCCGAGCGTTTTTAGTGTTTTGTTTTGGTCTTTTACTTGGTGGGATATCGTTTGCCGGTGAAGCTGTAGGTGTTG
>JADGBS010000226.1 GCA_015231325.1 Oligoflexia bacterium
CTCAAAAATATTGTTTTTTGAGCAATTTTTTGATGGCCGCCAAAGCGGCCGCTTGTTTACCGTAGACGGAGTCCGCACTATGAGACTAAAAATTCACCAGCATAGACCTATTGTCATCAATATAGTACTATTTTTATTTTTTTCGTTGCCTTGCTTATTTATCGCCGAATGCTTTCAAAAAAATACGACCTCAATTAACTTGAATTTTTTTCTAGACTTTCTTCTGATAAATAAAGCATTGATCACTTTGGTCACTATTACATCTTTTTGTATTTTTTATGCAAAAAAAATATCAAAGTTATTACTGGGAATTTCGTTGATTACTTTTCTCTATCATTTGACTCAATTATTATTACTTGATTACAATAGAGTAGTTTTTCTTATGTTCCTGGTTTATCTTCTCTTCTCGTTATTTCTCATCATTTTTTGGTTTAACGAACTACGAGGGGCCATTTACAACCCCCTAATTGAACTGGACAATGTCCATCAACTACCTCAATTAATTATCCCTGTAGAAATCGCTATCAATCCCTCTCCATCCTCTATTCAAGGTGTTTTAGCAAACTGGGATACAAATGGAGTATTTATCTTGCTAAAAAATAGAGAGGATTTTAAAAAATTACAGCAAAATATACGTTGTCAAAAAAGCAACAAAGTCATGTTTTTTATCAAATTTGCTGCTAAAAAATTTCCATTGGAAGGCAGTTTGGCCTCTTCTCAAGCAGAAATTAATGGAATTGGGGTTATCACTAAAGAACTAACGACAAAAGAAGATACCGTAAACTGGAACAAGCTCTATGCAACTTTTACTGATATGGCATATTTGCCGGAGTATTGGAAATAGCTTACGTAATGTTATTATGTTTTTGTATGAATGCAGAAAGTAAGACGGGAAAAATAGGCAAAACAAACAAGAACATTGGCCAAAATAGCGAAAACTTCATCGACAGGTTATTAAATGAAACATTGGACTATGACTCCATGGACCCCGACCTCCATCATAGTCAAGGTTCTGACCAGAGTTCCGATCTAAGTTCCAACGTGTTGGATCTGACCAGCTATTTTGCTAAAAAAGAGAAGTTGCAACAGCAAAAATCCACAGAAATGGTCCCTCCTAAAAAACTTCCTCAAATTATCGAATGCCTTGAGAAGGGAACCATTGCCTACGAAGGGATCATACCTAGACTCTCCTGCTTTTCAGGAACGTACCTGCCAAGCATAAAATGCGTTCGCTTCGTTATCTATGGACAAATACTGGACTTTCCATGCAATTGGTCTTTCCTCGATACAGTAAACTTCGTTCAGACTGACACTTTACGGAACTCCAGGGCAAAAATTATTCATTTAAACCAGTATGAGGATGCAATATCTTTGCTGAAGATCATTAATTCTCTTCTTCCTGCCGACCAACCTAGAGCAACGGATTTGATTTTTCTAGATTACAGGGGAAACAGTAAAAAATTTTCGTTCTTACTAATCTTTTTTACTGAAGACAACCGAGAGTTGTTGACTGAACTTCTGAATTACTGCAACGAATAGTAGTACTCTTTCATCATTGCTGCATCGATCTCTAGGTTGGGACTATTGCATATCACGTATCCCCGACACCCCCACTTTTTCAGTGCCCGCAACAAATCTTTCCAATTAAAATCTGATTCATTCAGATTCAAATGCTTTAAATCCCCTTTGGCGTTTGAGCTAATTCCCGAAATATGAATGTGCATATTATTGAGAATGTTGGCCCCTAAATCGGTTTTTAATGCCTCTAAAACGCCATAAAATTCCTCGTATGAGTTATACCTGCCAGTCCGTGCAAACAAATGA
Source organism: Oligoflexia bacterium (assembly GCA_015231325.1). Lineage (GTDB taxonomy): Bacteria > Bdellovibrionota > Bacteriovoracia > Bacteriovoracales > Bacteriovoracaceae > JADGAN01. The sequence goes on from JADGBS010000226.1 coordinate 1,825, forward strand.
GAAAAATCCAAGCAAGGCAGACACGAGTTAATGGACTTGGCCAAAGAGACCAGTTCCTCTAGTGAACCAAACTGACTAGTTTTACCAGTAAGTTCCGGGCGCAGCTCAATTTCAATATCCAGACGATTTAGCCTCTCTTCAATCACATTAAGGCTCTTTTCCACGAGATCAAAAACGTCATATGGAGAATCTTTCATATAAAAAGCAGCATGAAAAGTCATCGATTCCGCTCCACACATATCCGAAATCTTCGCAGTCTGAATTATCCTCTCTACCGAAGAATCAATTTTATCCTGCTCCCGCGCGTTCAAATTGATATAATATGGACCGTGAGAGGTAAGGGGAATTTGCAATTCGTAAGACTCTTTCCGCAAAGAGCTAGAAACCTCCTCTTTCATCCTTACTCCATGCGCAAACTCTAACTGCATGCACTCAAGACCCAGCTTAGCAATTTGCCGAATACCATCAATAGGATTACTACGCTTGGGTGTACTGTTTGGAACGCCTGCTGTCCCAAACAACAGCCTATCCAGTCCGAATGGCATATTCACACTCCTTTATTCATAGACGTTTAGATGGATACTCAGTACAGACAAAAAATCAAAAATGGATTATCCTTTATAGAATAAAAAAAACGGGTTGTCCAGGTTGTCTTCTTTTGAAAACCTGATGAAGTTCACCTGCCACCCACATTGATAAATTTTTACGTATTACGTATACTCAGTAAAAGGCAAGGTTACCTACTTATTTGGTTAACCATTTATTGGTTTCTCGCTCAAAGGGACAACGTTAACAATGTCAAAAGGTTTAATACAAACAGTGTATAAATTCAGTTTGCAACTTAAAGAATTACTAAAGAATGTCTTAAAAAACATATTTTTTATTCTCAAATTTATGATTTATTACATTATCATAACCATACCTATCTTCCTGCTAACCACAATTCTCCCTTTCCCATACTCCTTAATTATCTATTTTGTGCTAATCATCGCGCTGGCCAGTGTTTTAGTCATCTATCCAGAATGGTTTTATAAAAAAATGTTTACCTTCTATTCTCAAAAAAACGAACATTCTTCTGAAGCCATCTCATCTCTGAAAATAAAAATTGCGGAGTTGCATACGGTTGCCTCGGTCACTACCAAAAAACTTAAGATCAATACCCCCATATCTATTTTCACAGTTAATTCCTATCTATTTCCCGATGCTTACTTGATCAAAAACATCCACCAGACTCATCTGGTCATCAACGAAAAACTCATCAACAAACTGGACAGTAGAGTACTTGTCACCCTTATCACCCTGCTTATCGTACGCAGTAGATCTAAATTTTTGCTGCTACGCGAAATTATTGTTTTGCTAGTATCTTTAGAAAATCACTGTTTACTCCGATTTCGCAATCTTCTAAAGAAAATTTTCCGCCGCCAACTACCCAGGAGCATCACCGATATCTTTGATATACTGATGATCTTCGTCGGATATATTTTTATCGAAATTATTATTACTTCTATCGAGGACAAAAAGCGTCATCTCATCTACGACAAAATAGTCCTACAAATTACAAACGATCCATATTCCCTCACACAACTAGTCTTACAAACGATCGATTTTCCCTCGCTACCCAGTGGAATTCCGCTGCTGCTTTATAACTGCTTTAGCTTAGTCCCTACTAATTACCCTAACGATCTCGGAAGCTCGACCCTGCTATCTCCACGTACTCCTCTTAGCTGGGGGGCAAGTCGTTATCTAGAATTGCTGAAATAATTTACAGACGCTGGATATTAGGAAGCAGAACACAGGAAGCAGGGCGCACTGATGAAACACAACATTAACATTAGCAAAATGATTACTTTTTTCCTACGACTCATACCTAAAACCAGCAATAATCCGAGCGGCAACAACAAAGAGTTAAGTTGTTATTATCCACTTTTTTTTACATTACTATTTACGGTAATCCTTATCCAATACAACTTTCCATCAATGGAAGCATTCTTTTACGATCTGAGAGCGAAATATGATTTTGGAATTGATTTTGAAGATAACATCGTTTTGGTGACACTTGATGATGAGAGCGACGCTCACTTAGGTGAAAAAGCTCCCTATACTTATGCTACACATGTACAATTTCTAAAAAAATTATTTACCGTTAACAGCGAACCGACAGTTGTCTCTTTTTTGGTATCATTACATGAACCCGAATCGGAAATAGAAAGTAGCGCACAAGAGAAATTTAAAAATTTAGTACTAAATTATAAGACAAGGGGTGGGAAATTCCGTTTTGGCAATATAATGATGGAGGGATTTGGTGAACAATGGCCACCTCTGGCACTACGAGAATTAGGGCACTCTTTGGCGTTGTTGCATATTGATAGTGTAGTTTTTTCTAAAGATGAAGTCTGTCGCAGAGCAATTCTAAATATCTCTGGTGATGACTCTATCCACTTATGGACAGCTAATCAGTATCGAGAAAAAATTGGCCTCTCGGCCCTCAACGTCAACAACATTCAAGGAGCAACTTACTCTCCTCAAGCAGACGCTACTTTTGTATTATTTCGATATTATACCGAACCTTACACTCAAAAGATAAATACCCAATCGTCAAACTACGTCCATAATATACATAGCAAGAAAATCAAGCGCATATCTTATCATCAAGTAATCGCAGGACATTATCCCGAAAAATTTTTTGCGAATAAAATCGTAGTAGTTGGAACACAGTATTTTACCAAACAAAGCGATTTGGTATTAACTCCGTTTAATCGTACTCACGAAAAGATGGTGGTTCCTTCGGTTAATATCCACGCCGAAATAATTGAATCATTAGTGCAAAATAAGACCATCTGGCCACTTCCACGTTCTGTCACCAATGTCATCTGCTTCATTTTGGCCATTTTTCTTTCCTATATTAATTCAAGGATTAGTCCTTCTCGAGGAGTTGTAATTATTATCGCCACTGCTTTAGGAATATTTTTAATTTCCATTTACTTATTTTCATTTCATGGGATATGGCCATATATCACTCACTTGATATTGACAATATTTGTCGTTTATTACATTTGGGTTCCATTTCGGGCCATTGCTGAGTATCAACAACGTTATGCAATAGAAGAGGAAAGCAAGCTCTTAAAAGAAGTCGATTGTCTCAAACAAAATTTTATATCCTTGATGAGTCACGATCTAAAAACTCCCGTCGCACGTATTGCTGGTAATGCAGAAATTTTAGCAAAGTACTATCAAAGCGATGAAAAACAAAAAAAACATCTAAAAAATATCCTTGATGCTACTAAAGAATTAAATAATTTCATTACTGGGATATTGGATTTCATTCGAGTAGAGTCTCAAAGATGTAATTTAAATTTGGTACCTAAAGATATTAATACCATAGTCGAAGAAGTTTCTCTGAACTACCACTGCGAAGCCGAACAACAATCAATGAATATTGAACTAGACTTGTCCCCTCTTTATCCAATTAAGGTGGATGTGATTTTATTAAAACGAGTAATTTCCAATATTGTTGAGAATGCCATTAAATATTCCGGTAAAGAGAAAAAAATTGTGATAAGAACCTGGGATGATGAACACTGGGTTTACATCAAAATCAGTGATAACGGAGTTGGTATCTCTCAGGAAAACCTTGAGCATATTTTTGATAAATTTTTTCGCATAAAAAATGATGCTGCCCACACAATTAAGGGTTTTGGATTGGGTCTTTATCTGGTAAAATATTTCGTTGAGCTGCATGGAGGTAAAATCGGTGTTAATTCGACTCCAGGCGTAGGTACTGAGTTTCTCATCACTCTCAAAAATTGTTAAATATTGCTAAGCAAGGAGACTAATCAAACCATGTATCACGTACTCGTAGTAGATGACGATCCCGTGTTGCAAAGCTCTATCAAAGAGGCCCTAGAATTTCATGACTTTAATGTCAGCGTGGCCTCCAATGGTAACGAGGCAGTCCGCGCAGTCTATCGCCAAAATTTCGATCTAGTGGTGATGGATGTTAATATGCCAGAAATGAACGGAATAGAAGCTTTGGTTGAAATTAAGAAGCATAACTTGGCCACTATAGTGCTCATTCTTACTGCATATTCAAACGTACAAGACGCGGTCAGAGCAGTAAAGGAAGGGGCCTATAACTATCTTGAAAAACCCATCAGCAGTGAAAATTTAGTAGCGCTTATTAAACGCGCACTAAAAGCAAGATCTATGGTGGAAACTATGGCGTTGTCTGCGCCTACTATGACTACACCCCATTTCTGTCCTACCCCCGTCGAAAAAGTTACTGAAAAAAGTGTTAATGAAAAAAAAGACGAAAAGTCCACCACAGACCTGTCTCTAGGACAAAAAAGTACTAGCGATAAATTTGTGGGAGAATCAACGGCAA
>JADGBS010000227.1:0-5727 GCA_015231325.1 Oligoflexia bacterium
GAAATATTACCTTTGAAGTATAAGGTTTCATGGACACATATTGTCGAAGTAGAAAAAATTGCTGATCTAAATTTTTCACCACCGTATCATGTGATAGATAATTCCCATCCCAAAATCTCTCTCATCTCTTTCTATTCTCAACACTCCATTGGTGTAGGGCATGATCAAATGCAGGTTCCGCAAGAAATCGCCAATTCCAATTTAGAAGGGACCATTTTTCAACAAAAAAATTCTTTACTCATCAAAAGCATTCTTCCTCTGGATATAGGAGGAAGTATCTCTTTACAGGTCAGTACCCCCAAAGATCGTACCCAAAACACCGTACTAGAAAAGTCTTTATTAGTCGGGCCAATCATCCAAAGTAAAGCAGTGGTACTAAATTTTCTCGGAATAAAGGCAACAAGGGCGGCAATCGGATTAGAAAAATCGCTAATATCCAATCTTTCTTCTGCTACAGCAGCTACGCCTGCTACGTCTGCTAATTTATCACCTTTTGTTTGTGGGAATAGATCTACTTCTCTTATGGACACCATGGTTCATAGGAGTAAATTATAAGAAACAATGGTTCAATGATGCAGAAAGCGACAACAATACCCCTTTTATAAATAAATCGGAAATGAGTGCTAGCGGCCTTTTAATCAATCTTGGATTCAACTATGGCAAGTAAAATGATAAATAAAAGATTATTTCTAATTTTAATTTATTTTTTTGTACCCCTGCCCACCCCTCCGACTCAGCTTCAACTCTATCTGAATTTAAGGGAATGATTGTTGTATTTGAGGCCCCAATATTCCAACAAGAAACCATCAACGCCAAGGTAGTGGATCGAGTAAAGAAAGGAAAAATTATTCATATCCATCCCCAGCATTTTTCATCATCCGAGAGCGAAGTAGAAACCAAGTCAGACTTTTATCGTACTTTTGACAGCAACGGCCAAGACGCTTATATTCTAAAAGAGCATGTGATGTTAATCACTAACGATACAAGAGAATCACCTCCTGCAATCGATAACAAAAATGACCCTACAGATTTTCGTCTTGCTGAACCTTTGCCTGAAAATTATCCATACTACGATGACAAGCACAATTATAATCTCGCTATTTCCATCGGGACCAAAAGTGAACTCTCCGACCTCTACATACCTAAACCATCTATTGACCAAAGAGAGTCAGGAATGCCTGTAGAGCTAAATCTGATTATCACCTATGCCCCTACCTTGTTTGGTGTAACAGTAGTCTACGCTCATCAAACAAATAAATACCTGCTTATCGATGGCACAACAACTACCGAAAAATATAGGAGCTTAGGAATTGGCCCTTATTTTTCGGTAGCGCTATGGAGGAAGTTATCACATAATTTATACACATTTTTCTCTCCGTTATTCTATTTCTATAACAAGATTCAATTGAATTCCTCTTATCAATCGATCAACTCGGCCTTCGATAATACCTACCAGAACAGACATCTAGCAATAAGAGGTGGAATATACTACCAATACGACAACTTGTTCCCCGGACTAAACACTCAGCTAGGAATAAATATGGAAGTGTCATGCCCAAGGACAGTGCATGCCATAAAGTCTACCCTGGGCGCTTTTATCGGCCTAGAGGCCAACTAGTCCTAAGTCAACAGGGCAAAGATTACTTTTTTTAGCGATTTTTCTCTAAAATCCCACAATTAAAAAATTTTTAAAGTTTATTCTACGTTGGTCGAAAAGTGGAGTAAGGGAAGAGGTTTTTCTTCAAATTTAATTTCCATGGAGGGAGCAAAATGAAGGAACAAAGTACAGGGAAAACCAGCATGAATAGAATCATGAATAAATCAGTTCTCTACCAAAAACTTGGTAGTCGATGGTATGTGTTTGCTGAAGAGGATGGTGAAACATATTTTTCCGCCCTTCCTGAAGGAATGGATCCGCTAGAAACAGAATTAGAGATATACCAAGTACTCGAAGAAAAAATGGCCGCAACAAAAGTAAAAAAGAAAAGTTCTCAAAAAAATAATATCGCTCCAAACGCTCCGATGGATTAAAGATAAACTGAAATTAGGGAGGAAATTATGAGTAAGCTGGCCCCAAAACCTGTGCGCTTTAATTGTGCTTGCCATCCAGAGGCACGAGCACGCCCCAAAAAAGGAAATTCAATACATCTAGTACAACAAGACCAATTACATCCTATCGGCAGTAATCCTAAAGACTTTATCCATAAGAAAGAGAAAGAACAACATGAGAAGTTAGAAATGCAGATGTATAGAGAAAAAATCATGGAAAAGCTGACTCCAGATAATCCAAATCTACTTAAAAAAGCAGCAATGCTTATTGAGAAATTAATTCAAAGTGAGGAGAATCGCAAAAAAAGATTCGGCAAAAATAAATAATAAATAATAAATAAAGTGCGATCAAAACACAATAATTTACAATGCTGCTAATCCCCCCCTTCAATTCTTATTCCATCTATGATAAGTTGCGACTGTCCGATTACTAACCACAAGTATTCACGATAATGGAGATTTTATGCCTGTATCTTTCTATGACTTTAAGCGATTACACTCCGTTGAATTACAAAAAAATGCGCTCTTATTATTTTCTGAAATCATTGAGCAAAACTCTTACATTGATGGAAAATACAACAAAATATTTGAAACAGAATTTGCCAAACATCAACAGGCCAAACACTGCATATTAGTGGCCAATGGAACAGATGCCATCGAGCTAGCATTGGAAGCAAAAAATATTGGAACTGGAGACAAAGTAGGAATTCCCGGAATCACTTTCCACGCAACGGCGGAAGCCGTATTAAACCGAGGTGCCGAACCTGTCTTAATCGATGTTGACCCGCTGACTGGTCTCATTTCTATAGATTCCCTAAAGAGAATTCTTTCACATACCTTTTTAAAAGCAATTATCCCTGTGCATATTTATGGATTGCCTGCACCCATTAGCAAATTAGAACAAATTTGCAGGCCCAGGGGCATAACCATCATTGAAGATGGCGCACAGGCCCATGGCACTCTTCTGGATGATGGCGAAGAAAATCTGGAACGAGGGGATTTAAAACCAGTGGGGAGCAGCGATAACCTCACTACGTTCTCCTTCTACCCAACCAAAAATTTGGGGGCATTCGGTGATGCAGGTGCAATTTTGACGCAAAGCGACGACGATGCCCAAAAATTGCTCTCATTAAGAAATCATGGGCGAAGTTCCCGGGGATTACAATTTTTTGGAAGAAACTCTCGTTGCGATCACTTTCAGGCAGCTATTTTGTACTTAAAACTTCCTTCGTTGAAAGAGCACAATAAGCGACGAACAGAAATTGCCGGTCAATATTTACAACTTCTTTCATCCTCTCTGCCTGAACTAGGACTTCCTGGCAAAAATTTTCTCCATAGCTCTTCTTGGCACTTATTCCCCATCTTATTGAAAAATCGTGAACAAAAATTACGACTAAAAGATCATTTGGAGCGCAAGCAAATTGCTAGTACTCTATTCTACGAGCGGTCGCTCGGCGAAGAGCGGCCACTATTGGATATTCCCGGAGAGCGAACCCTTTCAACTAGCTTTGCAGAAAAGGTATTATGCCTGCCCATTCATCCCTGTCTGGAAGAGGATGAGGTAACTGAGGTAGTTGAAGGAATAAAAGAGTTCCTCGCCTAATGTAGTTCTACAACCGAGGGCGTGAGTCGTATGCGTCTTTCTAACCAATTGGGTCGAGCTTTTACTACTGACTTTCAGTATGGCCATTCCGGTCATTCAAATCCTTACAATCAACGCATGGCCCTTTATGATGATTTCGTACTCTGTGATCACTGCAGCGAACAAAACCCTGGACGTTGGAATTCTGAGGTATTCAAACGCACAGCTCCGCTACATCTAGAGATTGGCAGCGGTTACGGCGAATTCATGATCAATTTTTGTGCCCAAAATCCGCATATCAACTTCGTGGGGTTAGATTACCGCTTCAAACGCAGTTTTCAAGTCGCAAGAAAGCTGTCATTAACGGGGGCCGGGACTGCAATTGCAGAAAATCCCCCGGGATTCTTTAGGTTTCTCCGCGCCAAGGGGGAACGTATCTCTTTTATCTTTGCAGAGAATGAAGTTGACGTCATATACCTTTTTTTCCCTGATCCCTGGCCTAAAAATCGTCATCATAAAAAAAGATTGTTGCAGAGAAGCTTCCTAGAAAATGCCTGTAAGGTATTAAGACCTGGAGGGCTTATTTATATAAAAACCGATCACGACGGATATTATCAGTGGATGCTTGATTCCATTTTTAAGTTTGACCATATGCGTATTTTGTTCTCAACTTGTGACTTATGGGGTACATTTGATACGCTTAGTGTGCTTAGCGCGGCCGGCAGCACTGCCAACTGCAACTTTGCGCAGCAGGAGCATCTTTCTTTTTTAAGATGGACCAAAACAAAATTTGAGGAGATATTTCTCCAACAAAACATCAAGATCAAGGCAATTGTATTACAATCTGGCCTGGACAATATCCAGAGAGAGTTGGTAGATTAAATGGGCAATGTAAACGAGATCACCTCTTTCGAGGAACTTAAGTTACGAATCAAGGAAGTCCCCATCTCTCACATAATAAAAAACTATATAAAACTGGCCCCTCAAGGAGAGGCATTTTTAGGTTTATGTCCTTTTCACCATGATACTAACCCCTCACTACGAGTGAACGATCGCAAAGGGTTCTTCATGTGCTTTGCTTGCAACACTGGTGGTGACGCGATTACCTTCGTTCAAAAACTTCGTTCATATAATTTTATTGAAACAGTGCAGGAAATCAGCAATCACTTAGGATTAGCGACTGACGATCTTTTTATCAAAGGACCAAAAGATCAAAAGTCAATTGAAGGGAGGAAATTCCTCAGTAAGACAGCACAAATGTATCGACAATTTGCTCTTAGCAACAAGTTCCCCATATATATTGATTTTTTAAAAAAACGTAAACTCACTACCACCACTGCGGAGACGTTCAAATTAGGTTATGCACCGAACTATAACAATCTGCTGTCTGCTTTATTAAAGGAAAATCAACAACTCTTGCCTTTAGCAGAGGAGTTGGGACTAATTCGCTCTGGACTAAAAGATAACCAAAATAACTCTAAGTTTTATGATACCTTCCGCGAGCGAATTATTTTTCCAATTCATGATATATTCGGAGAAGTAATCGGGTTTAGCTCTCGAGCGATTTATTCTTACCAGAAGGCAAAATACTTAAACTCACCTGAATCTTTCTTGTTTAATAAACGCAACGTCCTTTTCGGAGCACATCTCGCCAAAAAAAGTATTCGTGAATGTGATCAGGTAATTATTGTTGAAGGACACATGGATTTGATCACTCTGCATCAGTTCGGCGTCACCAATTCGGTGGCATTAATGGGCGTGGCATTAAATGCTCGATCAATCGGGGTTTTAAAATTCCTCACCAAAAATTTCGTATTGGCACTAGACTCCGACCAGGCCGGTTGGAAAGCGATAGAACGTATCAACCAGGAACTATTGAAGCAGCAAATCCTAGCAAAGTTTATAGATTTTGCCCCATACAAAGACCCTGATGAATTTTTAAATGCTTCCAGCAACAGCATTCAGCTTCTCAGAGAAAAAATCAATAACGCAGCAGTGATCTTGGATAAAGTGATTCTACAAAATATTCCAACATCCGTTCCTACTTTGCCAGAAGAAAAACTCACTATCCTTAAAAAAATTATGTCACTAGTTAC
>JADGBS010000227.1:5745-6143 GCA_015231325.1 Oligoflexia bacterium
AGAAACCTTTTTCTTTGATCATCGTCGAATTTTTTGAACGAACCATCATCCTCTGCGCACCCAACTACTAGAACTTTATAAACAATTCTTGACCACAAATGAGGCAGAGACGCTTCACACCAGCACTTATGCATCTGTTGTGGCGCCAGTAACTACTGAAACGGCAGCAAAACCGACAATTCTTTCTGGCAAAAATTCACTAATCACTCCTACACTGACACGTCCAGTACCGACTATGGCCGCTGTAATGCCTACAATAATGCCGGCATCATCAAAAAGAATTTTAAAAAAAATAAGACCGGTGGAGGCATCTTTGATCAGGGAAGTTATTTTGCATCCAGAGTGTCTACAACATAAACAACTTCCTGAAATACTCGAATTCGTAGAAAATGATGAAA
>JADGBS010000228.1 GCA_015231325.1 Oligoflexia bacterium
ACAGAAATATGAACAGACTGCATGAGCACAAACACTTTAGAAATGGCTTTCTTACAAATAGGATTTATGTAGCTAGCTATGTTTTTTATTTCCGAGTATTAAAGAAAAGTACGTGATCTACAATTTTAACAAAATTCAAAGTAAAGCCGTAACTTTGTATCTTATGATTATGGGGAGCCATTTTTTAATTGAAAATGTTGACTTTTTATCATTAAAATCTTTCTATCTCTAGCATGCTTAATAACCTTGGCCTTAACCAAAGCACCCTTAACCACCGGGGACCCAACGATTGGCCCTTCGCCACCAATAAACAGGACCTTATCCAGCTCAATAGTCCCTCCTGCTAGTTCATCCAACTTGTCGACGTCTAACAATCTACCGGGAGCAACTTTATACTGATGACCAGATATTTCCACTACACCATACATACAACTCTCCTTAGTCAACCATTAATCAATATGCAAAAACCTAATTACTTACTAATCACTTATCGTTCATTAAAGTATCAAATCTCGATTATAACCACATTTCGCGTCCTAAGCACCCAGAATGTTCCCAATATTTTTATTTTTTTTCTTATCTATTGGCAAGCGCTATTTTGAATCATACGAAAAAAGATGCATACTAGTGCCAAACAACAATAGGAGGCAACATGACCACACCAACAGCAACAATACTTAGCGTCACTGAATATCAGGAACGGATCCGCAACATCTACTCATCGATAGATAAAGCGTCTGTGCCCAACCAAGTATCTCCAACTATTGTAGCAGTTTCTAAAACTTATCCCCCAGAAGCAATTATGCGCGCCTACCAAGCGGGAATGCGGCATTTTGGAGAAAATCGAGTTCCAGAGTTAGCAGAAAAGGCCACAGCGCTGACCGCGCCTATAATTTTGCATTTTATTGGTCGCCTACAGAGCAATAAAATACGCAATCTACTAAAAATTCCTGGATTAAAATACATTCACTCAGTACACTCCTTGGAGATATTGGAGTTTATCTATAAAACTTATAGAGATAATTCCACAAATATAGACTCTCCTTTATATTATTTTTTGCAAGTCAACACATCTGCTGAGGATCAAAAAGCGGGATTTGATAATTATAGCGATATAGCACAATGTTTTCAACGAGCACTGGAATTACAAAGTGGCCTTAATAATTTGCAATGTTGCGGATTAATGACTATGGGAAAAATTCGCACTGATGATCTACTAGCAGATGCCCATCATTGTTTTTCCTTGCTTCAAAGCTATCGAACACAATTAGAACGCACTTATGCCCATCACATTCAACACCCCCTACAGCTTTCCATGGGAATGAGCCAGGACTACTTAGTTGCTACCCAGCACCAAAGTAGTTTTTTGCGCATCGGTAGCGCTATCTTTGAAAAATGAGTATAGAATCCCAAAGCGGACTTAAGACTTAAGGCCTCATCCGCATTAGGGGTAAAATCATGACTAAGATCGGCCACAAAGACGGCCTCACAGAAAAGCTAAAAATTTTATTGGTTGAAGATGATGAACTTTTTCGCATGGGATTAAAAAGCGTCCTCACCGAATATGGCACAATTGACGAGGCCACCAATAATCAGGATGCCAGAAGATTGGTTTCAGAAAATCAATATCACATCGCATTTTTTGAGTTGAAACTCGAAAATGAGTCCATAGATTTCAATCTAGTACAAAAAGCATCCACAGAAAAGAGGATCTACACTATAATTCTGACTGCCCACGACAATGATACTTTTATTGAAAAAGCATACAGTTTTGGATGTAACGATTATTTCGTAAAAACCTCGGACCTTTCCGGCATTGTTCGTACTGTGGAAAATTTTTCCTTCAAAAAAAACGAACAACTTCTGCAATTCCAAGATTTCATTAGGCATAAATTTATCTCTCAGGACACTTATACCATTGATCAGCTAAGATCGCTGCTGGTGGATAATAGAAATAATCGGCGTCCAATATTTATCGAAGGCCCATCAGGTGTCGGCAAAACGCTACTAGCAGAGGCAACCCATAACTTTCTTATTGGTAATAAAGGAAATTTCGTTCATATCAATTGCAAGGGACTAAGCGAAAATCTGCTAGAAAGTGAGTTATTCGGTCATGAACGTGGTGCATTTACTGATGCCAAGTCCAGTAAAATTGGCAAATTAAAACTTGCAGATAATGGTACCCTGTTTTTGGATGAGGTTGCCACCATGCCTATAAAATTACAAACAGCTCTCTTGGTTGCAATAGAAAAAAAGCAATTCATGCCAGTTGGGGGAAATCGTTTAGTGCAATCCAATTTTCGTTTAGTTTGTGCAACCAACGAAGACATAACCCAATTGGTGCATGAAGCGAAATTCCGAGAAGATCTATTTTATCGCATCTATAAATACGTCATATATTTGCGACCGCTCAGGGAACGCAGTGGTGACATTCCATTACTAATTAATCACTTTCATAAAAAATCAGGCGACCGAAGAATCGTCATTAGACCTAAAGCGATGGAGATTTTACAAAAATATCAATACCCTGCTAATGTTCGAGATATAGAAGACATTGTCGATATTTTGCTTAGAGAAAAATCAGGAATAATTGAGATCACTAATCTGCCATCGTTTGTGATCAATAATGAAAATCGTTATTTCAAAAACAACACTCCGTCCACCCTCGACAGCAACGTTAACAACATCAACAACATCATAGAAGAGGTTAGAGTGGGCGGATTGCGAAAATATATGAATAATCACAAAAAAATGATCGTCAATAGATTCATCGGTCTTCACCACGGGAAAACCAAGGAAGCAATGAAAGAAATGAAATATTTTTCAAGCAGAGTTTACGAGAACAGCGAATCTCTGGCCATTCAGGAGTAATAATTTCTATGATCACTTACGACGAAGAGATAAGCGGATTATTTCATGACCTAATGTCGCTGAACTGCGGATTGGTGTCTGGATTGAACCTTCTGAGGAATAAGATAATCAACAAAGAAGACTACCAAGAAATAGTTCCGCTCATAGACAAAAGATTCACAAAAATCAGAGAAACTTATAAAGTTTTAGAACAAAAAATAATGGAGAAATAAAATGCCGAAGCTGGTAGCATTTTCTTCAAAAAATCGCCACGTTGGAACAATTGAGGAGCAAAATGCCCAGTATCTTTTTGATCGCTACTGAAAGTTTGGAGGGTTGTGTTCCTCAGAGTCTATCAAATTCATCGTAATAGTTACCATTTCTGGTGGCAGGTTGCTGTTATTAACCATGGTATGATGTTTTTCCTCTTCCTTTTCAAGTTCCCTGATTACGTATTCCTTAACATCAGCGAAGGATGCGACATCATCAAGTGGAGAACGCAATCCTCCACCAAGTAAACTATACATTGGGCAGAGTAGGTCTCCTTTATTAGCACCCACCAAAACATTCAGAATATTGATGCGAAAATCATAATTCTGACCTAATCCTCTCGTTGCAGGAATAAATTCATCTTTTATTTCCTCCACAAAATCCATAAAGGTTCTATCGTTTAAAATGGCGGAAATTTCCGCTGGATCATCACCTGCATCCGGATTTTCAACACGCCTAATGGTGACCGCGCTAATTGTGGAGAACAAATCGGCCAACCGTCGATATCCAGGCAAATTTTGACTACACAGCGTTCGCATACGGCAATTGCAGTTGCAAATACCACTACCAATGCCTAACCCTGCAGCACCACCAACTTTATCAGAATCAGCAGCAAGCGAAGCAAATCCCGCGAGGACACTACCACATGTCAACATAACCCCTGTAAATAAGGCCTGAACCCCAGTAAGACTACTACAACAACTCCCACACCTTACATAAGGTTCAGAAATAACCTTCTCCACTTGCGCGATTGTAAACTTATAAGCATTACTGCATTCGGCGAATGCGCGATTACCGATGCTAAACAATGAAAACGAAAAAAGTATACAGATGGTTATTAGCACTTTGAGAGAATAAGACCAGGTTTTCATGAAATCACTCTTGCCCAGACCGTGTTAGTAAAATATCTACAAAAGTACAGCATAGGACTTATCCCAAAAAATTACTAACACCTTAATTTGGACGATCTAACCGAATGTATTGATCAAACGGAGGGAGGGCATGGATACCATCTCTTCCGGATGCTACGGGCAGGGACTTTCTGTTCGTCAGGTGGCAATTTTTTAGTTACTCCTCACCCTGTACTATTTATCTGAGAAACTCAATCTTTAATAAACATTACTTAATCTTATACTTGGTTTTTGTTCATTAAAGCTATGCAATGATGAGGACTTTCAGAACTGTTTATATAAATGAATTCTGCTGAATCCTGCGTTGTCTTTTCTTAGGCCGGTTCAACGAACTGAAGGGAGGGATGCGTGAATTATCGAAAAGTGAATCATCGAAGTAAAAATAAATCGCAGATGATAAAAAAAAAATAGTTCAAAATGAAATACACAAATTGTCATCCGGTGGGACAGAATTTAACATTCCTTTCTTTTGCCCACCTGAATTTGCTTTAATAACATCGTTAACTACCAATATGGCACATGAAATAAATGATTCTTTAACAGTTATTGCGTGTGCCACGGAAATACTAGGTAAAATCCACAGGGAAGGTTCCAATGAAATCAATGCTGAATTAATTAATGACATTGAGCATTCCATAAACAGAATTAGTTACATTATTAAGAATTTTGAAAATTGCATGCGACAATGTTACCAGAGCTTTTCTAAAGCTAAAGTTACTATTTAAAATAGTAGTGAGGATTTATTGAATGTCTATGACCAACCTTTCACTCGTCACTCTTTTTTTTATTATTACTGTTGGAATCGAGCTAAATGTTCCGCCGTTCAAAGATTCAGCTGGCACATGGAGTATTAATAGCATAGAGGAAGCAAAAAAAAAACAAATGGGAAATATGAACAGATCTATAACAAGTTGACTTCCTATTCCTATGACGTCGATTCCCTGAAGTTGCAAAGGTACATTGGACCCATCATTATCGCATTGGCAATTATTACCGTTATCGCTACAGTTCTAGCAACATGGTTGATAACCCTCAAGAGACTTGTTAATAAACGCACTCATGAATTATCTCAAAAAAACGAATCACTCCTTTTGGCACAAAAAGAAATAAATAAGCTGTTTAATGAAGGTCACCATTTACTGAAGGAAGTTGAAAAAATGGCAGCTATCGGTGGTTGGGAACTTGATGCAAGAACACTACAAGTGCAGTGGACAGAAGAGGTCTACAATATTTGCGAGGTTGATATTGCCACCTATCGCCCAATATTTAGCACCGTTTTAGATTTTTATGCCCCGAAATCTAAACCTATGATAGAACGAGTCATTAAGCGAGCAATCGATTACGGAGAACCTTTTGATGTGGAACTGGAATTTATTACTGCTAAAGGTAACCATCGTTTTGTCCATGTTGTCGGGAAAGCGAAGCAGGAAAATGGCAAAACAGAAAAAGTCTTCGGTATTTTTCAAGATATTTCCGACAGAAAACAGCTTGAAGAAGAACGCAATATAGCTGCAACCTCTCTCGATCCTTTTATTACTATCAACAAAGAAGGCAAAATCATTAACGTTAATGCGGCCACCGAAAAGATCACTGGTATTACAAAGGAAAAGCTCATCAACACTGATTTTGCAAATCACTTTAGCGATCCAGAAGCAGCTCAAGCAGGGTATTTGCAGGCCAAGACAGAGGGGATAATCAGAAACTATCCACTGACAATACGTCACATTTCTGGTGTAACTTTTGATGTGATCTTAAACGCTTCTTTATATCGAAATGAACAGGGTGAGGATGTTGCTGTTTTCGCCCTGCTTAGAGACGTTAGCGAACTCAATAGGGCCAAGACCGAGATTCTTAAGCTCAACAACGAGCTGCAAGATCATGTGCTTAAATTGCAGATCTCCAACAAGGACCTGGATGCCTTTTGCTATTCGATATGGGTGTAACCGGTCTTCCTCACAGTTGTTTTCACTCGTTTAGGCGACTAGTTTCCACTCAATTTTCCCCATCAAATTTATATGCTTATATTGCTTTTCCTCTTGTTTTTTTCTGTTGAATTTTTGA
>JADGBS010000229.1 GCA_015231325.1 Oligoflexia bacterium
ATCGGTGATATTATCGATGAAGATGAAGATGAAGATGAAGATGAAGACAACACTGTGAAACATTTTATCCGACGTAGCTTGCTGATCGAAAAAAATAAGTTGCCCTTGTCATAGGAAAAAAATTCTTGCCAATTCAAGCATAGTTTTGTGAAAAACCATATTCTCAATATATTTTAATAGTCTAGTTAGACAGAAATACGACAAATCAATTAATCGCCACAATAGCTAAGGGTATACTCCGCAGCTCCAGGCACTACAACAAATATGCCTAGCAAGGTTGGCATTTTTAAAATGGAAGACTTTAATATTTATTTCAAATTCATAATAGCATATCGCAATATTTTTCAGTGTGATAATTTCAACAATGCTCATGAACGGTATCCAGTAATGAATGCTGCATCGGATCGTACCCTGTCATTTTTTTTATTCCCGCCATAGAGTAAGTACAAAGATAACGGTTATTTTGCCAATTTTTGTTCTTAACTATCTATCTTGGTTTATAATTGCCCCGGCAATCGGTTGCATTAATTTTGTTGAGGAGATCTTTTTGAGATGAATATTCAAATATTACTACTACTCTGTATATTAGGCCTATGGAAACAGGCCCTTGCCAGCGAAGTGATCGCTGATGGGATTTGTGTGCCCGCTTCTAATCCCGATGTGCATAGTTCCCTGGAGCAAACATCGATAACAGAAGAAGTTTTGTCCATTCAAAAAAGTGCGAAAGAGTTTCTGGCAAATCCCTTCCGCGATGGAAGAAAAAAGCGTAACAGCGCATGTCCGATGATGGCCACTAGTAACGAAACGCTATTGCAGAGGCTGAATAGCGTTTATTCTGGGCTCAAAGATAGTAAATGCGCTAATCGCAATAAAGAAGTCATGGACTCCTTTGGAGGAGCGATCAAGGAAGTGGATAACTTTTTCATTAAGAAAACCGACACAGAAAAAAATTATGCACAACTACAGGCCGGAAGTACCACTAATGTAGATCCATCCGTAGTTGTAGCATCTTCAGCAGATGCAGGAGCAGCAACAACGATAAATGGAACGCAAATTTTATCTTTACCAACACAGGAGAACTACCAAAATCAGGGAATGATTATTCAAACCCAACAGGCACTAAATATTCTCTCCAACATTGCTACCAATGAGCAATGTGCTTACGATATTCGTGAGCGTGGTCTAATCCCTGTAATTGCGGACATGGTCACCAATTTTTCACAGCTATCTATGCTTGCTTCGACCCCAAATCTTTTAGCAGGACAACCACTGGGTAATCCGTACGGTATTATGGTGGCAGCAGGGGGAACGGCGGTAGGAAGCGTTATGAAGATTCTCTATAATCTCTTTAAACCCAAATTTAACTGGGAGAAATTCGAAGACCGTAAACAGTTTGTTGATTTGGTTTGTTCTTTCTACAACACCAGAATGGAACTGGATAATATGCAATTCTTTCGCACAAAAACCAAGGAAGATTTAATTCAGTATGATACTGCAAAAAAAATTGAAGAACGTATCGAAAAAAAATTGCAAGAACTTGATGACTTACAGCAATTGCAAATTGGAAGGGCCATGGGAGTAAATCCCGGTGACGGAGGAGGAAGGCATCTGGTTTTACTTAGTGATTTAGCAGCGGTGATTAAGGAGCTTACCCTCCCCGCTTTTGGAGAGAAGGTAGAAGGAGATATCCGTCCAGAAGTAGGTGCGGCCTATGCCCGTTTTCGCCAAGTAGTTCCGCGAAACATCGCAAAAGTCAAAGACATTCTACAAAGATTTGACTTGGATGCAAGTGCCCATCCCTTCCTCGACCTAGATGCCGACAGAAATTTTCTTCTAAGTGAAACCCTCATTCCATCACTACGTGGAAAATCAGAAAAAGAAATTAGTCGAACACTACTGACCCCTCTACTAGAAATTCAGGCCGTATTAGAGGACGAGAAGATAGTAGCAGAAAAGACAAAGATTCCCGCTGCCATTTATAAGGCCAGCACCGAATTAACCAAATTAAAAAAAGAAATCGCTGAGAATTTAGAAATATTAGGGAGATTAATCGAGCATCAAAATTATGTCGCCAGCGATGAAGGCTCATTTATCCGTCAATCTATAATCGATAGCTATGATAAAACCCAGAAAATAATTTTTGGAGACGTCGGCGAGGCATTTTTAACCTATATAAAAGAGATGGTAATGGATGCGGAATACAATTTTATCAAATCATATCAGAAATTTTACAGTAATAACATGGATCCAACGCAAAATGCATCGAGAGACCGTAGTACTATCATAACCATCTGCTCCTCCGCAAATGATCTACTTCGAAAATTTAGTAATGCCGAGGCATTACTAAATTTAGCGACCGACTTTATCGATACCAATCGAGATTTATTCCACGATAATACTCCCCATCACAGTACTTTTTTTATGATGCCAACCGGGCGGTCTGCACAAACTTTTATTTTACGACAGGCAGAAAGTTTAACATTACAACGCGAAAGAATGGCCGATCCCAACTATCCACAACTTGCCCAAGTTAATGATTATAACAATCAGAAAAAAATTCGACATAAACTTAAATGGCACATTCAAAAAAAAATGGATTTAGGAAAGTTAATGGACATTCTAGAGGCCAATCGTTCAAATGCTGAGTCGGTGCAAAATTTTATTATCGAAAATAATTGTGGAAAGATGCTGGAACCATAACACCCCTCAGGTATAAACCAAGGTTGCACCAAAAAGAAACATCTAACATCTGACATCTGACATCTGACATCTGACTTTACTTGCCATTTTACTCTTGCTGCTTACTGAGCGTAAAATAGGCAAAGAAGAGGTTTATTAATTCCATTGTTATTTTTATATCGTTAGTATCTTTATCTTTTAAATCCTCAACCAAGGACATTAACAAATGATCCGCAATAAAAAGAAAAAGAAGATTATGATGAGCGACACAATTTTCATTTTTTCGAGGATCTAATTTTTCAAAACACACCCAATATCCTTCTAGTAAACTCTGAACACAACACAAAAGCCAACTGTTTTTCCATGGAATAATTAATTTTTGGTCAGTTAAAGAAATATTTCTTAGTCGTAATGCCTGCTCAGAAACTTTAATGATTGAATTAATCAGAATTGCGAGATCAACAAAGGGGTGTTTCCGCAATTTTCGCGTACTTAACGGCCGGTTATGGTTACCCTCAAAATCAAGAATAACAAAATCCCTGCCTGTAAAAAGAATCAACTCTAGACTTAAATCACCATGTATTCTGATTTTAAAACCACTCATTTTATTAATAAGCAACCGCTCTGTACACTCTAAAACAATCTCTTTTGTTTTAACAATAGCTGCAACTATCTCTAGCTCTGCACTATCCTCCTTTTGACACAAAACAGATGCCTTCTCTTCAACCGAGATAAATGAACGCATGAACTTTTCTCTAAAGGCCTTATAGAGAGATTTTAGCTCAAAATCACCTATTTTTTCCTGGGCAAACAGAGGGGTTGTATTGGACTTCGATAAAATTGAGTGAAATTCACCAATTCTTTTGCCCAAGAGTTCAATTCCCATAAAATATGCTGAGGATAGCTCTTTGGTTTTCTCATTAACATCGCCCAAACTACTTTCTTGAATATAGAGTGAAATCCTCTCATAGAATCGACTGAGTTCATCTAGGGTATAGTCATGAAAGTTTCTTATATTTGAAACATACTGATGAACCAATATTGCGCTACGAATATCAAGATGATCAACTTTGAGATTTAGTACCCCAATGAATGGGGCCACGGCCGGTGTTTCTTGCTCACTTTCTAGAAAGGCCCCCAACTCCACCTCCGGATGAGTTCCTTTTTCAATCTTATATAGAAGTCTTAATACCAGTTCTCCATCGAATACCATGGTCGAATTATGTCGATAACAGAGCAAAGATTTTTCGACCTCTTTATTTTCAAAATCAATGTCTATTTTTTTACCTTTCCAAGAAAAATATTTGTTAGAATTTATTTTTGCCGAATCCGCAATCCATTTAAGTAGTGAGAAGCGAAATTCTGAAACAACGACAGCATCAAATAACATTCCTAACGGATCTCCTTTTGTATTTAAAAGCTTAGCAACAGCACTTCTTGGATATTCAGCGTAAAGCGGACTGCTTTTTTCTCCAGTGAGATATATTAATGGAAGAAGATGCATATCAGATCCTCTTCGCTGGTAAGAAATAGTAATTCTCAACAAGACACAAGGTTCACTTATTTCAAGATCAATCGGAAGTGGAGACAACTCTATTTTACTAATCTCCTTAATATCCTCTTTAAACCATATCGCACATCTAAGATAGTTGGGTAAAATCTCAGATAGTTTTTCATAAAATAATTCGTTTTGAAAAATACATGACGTATCATCTACAACGATATTATTATTATCAATTATGGCGGTAGCAGAAGAATTGTTCGAACGATTAACTAACTCAAAAAGATAAGATTGATGAGATGCTAGGGTAAAAACCACTGGTTTCTCTGTGATGATTGGAAACTCAGTACCTCCAAACATTTCAGCAGGAATAGACCCCTTGAATTCAGATAGATCAATCTCCACAAATTCTACATGTCTCGATAGATTAGCAACCAATAAACAAATTTGTTGTTCATAGACCCTTAGTAACACTAAAACTTTGTGGTTCCGAGGATGCAATATTTTTACAATCCCTTGCGAAAGAGGTAAGGAATTTTTTCGTAATGAAATCAATTTTTTCATCCACCACAACAAAGAGTTAATATTTGCTTTCTGATTCTCAATATTTATTGCTTCGTAGTGGTATTCATGATCAACAATTACCGGAAAATATAGCTGTTGATTTAATGCTTTAGAAAAACCAGCGTTTCGATCTCCACTCCATTGTAGCGGAGTTCTTACTCCGTTCCGGTCACCAAGATAGATATTATCCCCCATACCAATCTCATCACCATAATAAATGATTGGGGCACCTGGAAGAAAAAATAAAATGCTATTAAGTAATTCTATCTTTTTACGATTATTACCCAATAATGGTGCTAATCTACGACGAATTCCGACATTGATTTTGGCCTTCGATTCTGACGCAAAAATATTGTACATAAAATCACGATCTTCATCAGTGACCATTTCCAACGTTAGTTCATCATGATTTCTTAAAAAAGTTGCCCATTGGGCGTTGTGAGGAATTTCTGGCGCCTGCCCCAGTATGTCTGTAATTGGAAATCGGTCTTCTTTTTCTACCGCCATAAACATTCTTGGCATTAATGGGAAATGAAAACACATATGACATTCTTTACCGTTGCCAAAATATGCGACGGCATCCTCGGCCCATTGATTAACCTCAGCTAGTAACACTCTATTTGGATAGCGATCATCAATATGCGCACGAAGTCTGCAAAGAAAGTCATGAGTTTCAGGTAAATTTTCACAATTAGTACCCTCTCTTTCGAATAGATAAGAAACAGCATCGAGACGAAAACCATCTATTCCTATGTCTAACCAAAAATCGACAACATCCAACATTGCCTGTTGAACGTGAGGATTAGCATAATTTAAATCTGGTTGATGAGAATAAAACCGATGCCAATAATAAGCATTGGCAACATGATCCCAGGCCCAATTAGAAGTTTCAAAATCTGGAAAAATAATTCTGGCATCTGTGTATTTATTGGGCGTATCACTCCAAACATAAAAATCTCTTTCTGAAGAATTAGGCGGTGCCCGGCGAGCTGACTGAAACCAAGAGTGCTGATCTGAAGTGTGATTGAGTACTAACTCGGTGATAACTTTCAGGCCTAAACGGTGGGCCTTCTTTAAAAAAAGTTTAAAATCATCAAGCGTCCCATAAATGGGATTAATATCATAATAGTTCGAAATATCGTATCCGTCATCTTTTAGTGGAGAAGGATAAAATGGCATTAACCAAATAGTATTAACGCCTAATTCCTTTAAATAGTCCAACCGCTCTGTAAGACCTGAAAAATCGCCAATTCCATCTTTGATAACATTCCACTTACCAAATTATGCCTGGACCAGGGTGGTTATGACTGGGGGATATTGGCCTACACTGTTGGATATGGTGGGTCA
>JADGBS010000022.1:0-548 GCA_015231325.1 Oligoflexia bacterium
AAAATATCTGTAATCCTCAACGTACACATTTGACTAATTATGATTGCACACCCATAGGGTTACTGTTGCCTAAGCAGGAAGTTCAGCTGGACTTCTTTTGGTATGATTACGTCAAAAAAAGCAAAGAATCGCTAGGCCGACAACAAATGATAAATCTCAATTTGCTCAACTTTGAGGCAATTGACAAACAAAACTTTAACTTAGTCTCGGTGAAAACATGCAATCGGAACGAATTAGATTTTTATTTCAACATTCAGAGAGCATTAAATGAATCATTTGGTGAAAAATTTCCTGGCACTCCCTCAGAATCCTCACTTGTTAATCAGACCCTTAGATGTACGTCTAATGGATGTACATCTAAGGTAGTGTCCGTCATCGCCGCCGTCGCTAAAATGATATCTAGGAGTAGTACGGGTAGTATGCAGTTCCGCGCTCAAACAGAAGAAGAAATAGCGATTGCCACCGTAAAAAAAATCATCAAAAACCACTTTTTCAGTATTCTCGGTCCGATGCCCTGGTACGATCTGCCATCAGTGAACCACTATTCC
>JADGBS010000022.1:702-13149 GCA_015231325.1 Oligoflexia bacterium
GGAAAAGGATGTTGGCGAAATGGGAGAAAACTTTAGTGTTGAAGTGGTCGAGATCATAACTGACGATCACAAAAGAGATTCCTTTCGAACCCATTTATTATATAATGTTTATATTAATTGGCTACAAAAAAATGCTGCACAGAAGCACTACACTATCCAGCGACGACAGGAGATCGAACTTACCGATTTGACAACGGCCCCCGAAACAAATGCTCCAATAACCAGGAACCATGAACACCTGTTATCTCACTTTATGCAAAAAATTTTGCATGAAAATTTTCAAACTCTTACCTGTACAGAATTGTCTCCAACGCATAAAATATCCGCCGATGGCATAACTAAAGTTTTTCAACGACATATTGTCGTTGGTGATATTCATGGAAATTGGCATGGATTACAAGTAATCACCTACAATGCCCAACTACTCGACAATAGAGGGCACTGGATGGGGGATAATGATGTTTTGATACTTTTAGGAGACACCATCGACCGGGTTTTGGGAGGAGTTGCAATTAATGATCATCTTGATATTTTGGGACAAGAAGCACTCGTCAATGGAGGAAAAGTAATCCGTATTTTGGGTAATCACGAATGGACCTTATTAATATTGCTATTGGCAGAAACGAATCCAATAGTTCTCAACGGTTGGTTAAATCCGGGCAACCATACCGACGTTGTCCTACAGGAGCTAAATTTCCCTCAAAATATTATTGATAATTTCAAATTCTTGGAACAACTAAGACCGATATTACCTATTTTATCTGCAGAAGATGCCAATGCCCATCCATTAATCGGTAAAATCATTCAACTGGTTGTGCATGACAGAAACTTTAGACGTTTTATAATGAAGATCGCTAACAATATTTTGAGTGGCAACATTGTTGCTAGTACCGCCGTTGGAGGCAGAATATTAACCCATGCCGCAATCTCTCCAGAACTAGTTAATACACTGCTCTCTGATAATGAGGATATTACCACCTTCTCGGACGCAGATAACGTAAATGTTATCGATCCAGAAAAGCTGAGCAACGTTTTAAATCGACGTTTAATCACCAGCGTACAAAATTTACTCTCTGCGGATCCCTACCAAGAAGAACAAAAAAAACTTCGTATCCTCACTGACCCAATTTTTGATCCTGTATATGGAATATTCTGGAATAGGACTAATTACTTTGATGGTATCCATTCAATTGTGGGTCACGAATGTTTTCCTGGAGGAGTGTTCAGAGAAATAATCTCTTCACAATCAGATGCTTCGATTATTTTTGCCGATATCGGCATCTGTTGTGACAGACACCTAGGATACATCGAAATTCCCGCAAATGCTGACAACAGCAATAACTTTTTTGATCCAAACCAGCAAATTACCGCCTATTATATCGAAGAACGCTAAACGAATATTTAACTAAATCAGTTGATCTTTGTTCTTAACAAAAAATCGACAAACCTTTTACGATTGCTCTCTGCCCTTTCTTTGCTATTGTTAATCCAAAAAAAATCAGAGTGGGCCCCTCCTTCCACCGGCCACCACCACTTATGCTCGTTTTGCCCGCTGTTCGAACCTAGGAGCGAATATATTTCTTCACCAAATTTATACGGAACAACTGGATCGGCGTTCCCATGAATAACCAATGTCGGGCGATTAAATTGTTTTAAATACGGTTTGCTGGCCATTTTGTCTGAAATTAATATAAAGGCCAATGGAGATAAGAGAAAAGTGATCCAACTAGATTTCAGTTTATCAAACGCCACCTCTTGGTAGGAGGAGAAGGTCGACTCCAATACGACTAAAGAAATCTTTTCTTGCTGCGGAAAATCTACCAGTGATCTCATTGCTACAATTCCCCCAAGGCTTTGAGCATAAACGACTATGGGCGACGACTGGCGAGTCAATTTTAGGGCATACTCCAACGCAGCGATTCCATCGTAATACAATCCCACCTGATCGGGTTTACCTCCAGAAGCACCATATCCGCGATAGTCAAAAATAAACACATCATAACCATGTTCTACTAACCAAGCGAGCGAAATAAAATGAGAAGTAATATTTTGTGCATTTCCATGAAAAAAAACCAACAATCCCTTGTATTCGGAATTCTTCTTCTGAGGAAACAACCATCCATGTAATGTTACCTTCGATGCCAGTGGTATTTTTATTCTATGGGAGACTTCTTCACCAATTGCTGAAGGCGATTCAAAATAAATATCTTTATATTCAAATCCTAACTTTTGCGGATCAAAAATTATTGCTCTGGAGGGGTAATAAAAAAAAGAGCTACAGGAAGTGATCATTCCCTGTAAAAAAAGTATCAAAGGTATCATTAAAATTTTTATGTACTTCATTTTTTATGTATTTCATTTTTTATGTACTTCATAATATGCTCTAAATATGGTCTAACAATTTTCTACATTATATCTAATTCCGCTAAAAGGAAAGTTTGGGCAAGTAGAATTTATGATTAAGTGCACTTTTCAATCACTTTTACTATAGTTTTTCACAAAATGATTAATTAAGGGGCAGGAAGGCGAGGCGAGGCGCCGAGACTTACACAAACGTACGTTGCAGGCGATGAGTCCGAAGTCTGACAAACCCCTTAATCATTTTGTGGAAGACTATCTTGAATTAATGTTTACCAAACAACCTGGACCGGTCCATGCAGTATCGAATCAATTTGCTCCAACGCTAACTATTTTTTAATTATGGTTCTGCTGATGGCAAAAGTTGATGACTCCCAACTAAAAAACTGATTCGGCCCCATCGGACTTAAGACGCGATGTTGAGTTAAAAAATAAGTCTACAGGTACCTTTTCCCTTTTCACACCCCTTTTCACACCTTTTCACAGGTACCTTTTCACACCCACTCCTCATTCAACGATTAAGGAATACAGGTATCTATGAATTAACAGTCGTTTGATTTCATTGAATCGATCAATAACCCGTTGGCGATATTCTAATTCTGTATTCGCTGTTTCTAATAAGTTCATAATTGAAGTATCAGCAGTACTAAAAATTTTCTGTTTCACTCTAGGAGATAAGGTATGAAGATCTACAAGAATTCCTGAATCCAACACCTGGCCGGGCACAGGCATTATTTCTCCTCCTATGGCGACCTCCTCCTCCTGAAAGAACGTTGGAAGCGGATCCGGTAGAATAGATCCTGCGACTCTAAGTTGTGGTGGCGCTGAGCGCTGCACAACAGCGTGTATATTACCACCAAAAAACTGTCTAAAGGACGTACCGTGGTCTATAGCAATAATTTTGCCATTTCTACCATCGGGCAAAATTAAAAAATTTCCTCCGTTATATCTGTCTGAATTGCCAACAATATAATCAAATATTTGCATCGTCGTTAGACCAACAGCAAGAGAGGGAAGATTTGTAGGTGCATATGCAGGAGAAGGATTTACAGGTTTTATTGTGTCTCTGACTAAATAATGTACCGATCCAAGCTGATTTTTTCGTACAATTACCTTTCCGCTGTCGGGCGAAACAGCATCTCTCTGGGAAGTAAAATTTTTCCGCAAAGTCATAGGAACTATTCGAAGGTCTAAGAGATCATCAAGCAGATAAGCTGCTTCTTCCGAAATTGCGTCGGCAGTGCGAGCGTTATCACTGTGGTCTCCATCGGGTTTAAAAATAGCTTCAATTCCATTTGAAATATGGGTTGTTTTATCATAGTACTTCAGGATTATTTTTGGGTTCGATCCTTCTAAGTGGGGTACTTCTATTATATTGTAATCGCTTGAATTTAAAATATTTTGTAGTCGTTTTTTTAGGATATTTGCTCTTTCCCAATCCCCACTTTCGGCACAAAGCCAAATGGCCTCTTGTAATTTAGAATTATTTTCCTCTATCTCACCACAAGGTCGAGTAGAGACAATCTCTGTCTCCACTAACAATTCCGACGCCGAGGGGATTAGAGGTTGTTCATCTAATCGTGCAAACGCTTGAGGCCCCATGCACGACAAAAAAAATAGAGAAAGGACAAGAGAAACAAACGTATGGGAAAAAAAACGTATTAAGGCTTTGGGAGATGTGACAAGGACCGGAACAATTGATTTGAATATAAACATATATTCTCCATAAAATAATGATCGACTTTAGTTACTCTATTTTACTTTAATTTTGTCTGTAAGATCCGACATCATAATTATTCAAAAATCACTATAATTTATTGATATGAACACAACTTAATAATTAATCTTAATTCGAGGACGCGCTAGTAGTAATTAGGAATATTATAATACAAAACTCAATAATGATATAATAAATTTCGCAACAGGAAGTCCACTCAAGTAAGTGTCCAATAGAATGTATTTGCCTTCTCTGCTAACTATAGCACCGAAGATAGTGCGGTCATGAAAGCGTTGAAACTGCTGGCGAAAATCAAAAATGGGACATTAGATTTGCCCATATTGCGTTCAAGAGATTTTTAGTCACTCTCCTTCGAAGAACTGGTAGAAAAACTCTATCAAACTAAACATCCTGATGCCTATACGGATCTAACTGATCACTTAAACTATCGAGAAGTGTTAAAAAATGCATACAACTATCTCTGATTTAACAGTTGTTTGATTTCATTGAATCAAACAGTTCGTATACTGAGACAGGGATCCTAGTCCCGGGTTTTCTTCATTTCAAAATTCCATTTCCAGATTGCAAAAATTGCAGGATAAACTAGAAGTTCCATAGCAAACGAGGTAACCAGACCACCAAGCATAGGAGCGGCAATCCGTTTCATCACATCTGCTCCCGCATTGGCGGTAGATGCCCACATGATAGGAAGAAGAGCAATGGCCAAAGTTCCCACCGTCATAATTTTGGGTCTAATGCGCTTGACTGATCCGTAGTGGATAGCATTTTTTAAATCAATAAACGAATTCATCTTCCCATTCTTTTTTGCTCTATCGTAAGCAAGATCAAGATATAAGAGCATGAATATTCCGGTTTCTGCGTCAACACCCAGCAGTGCGATTAGACCTACCCAAACCGCAATACTCATGTTGTATCCAAGAAGATAAAGGAAAACAATCGCACCGATTGCGGAGAAAGGTACCGCCAACAATATAATTAAAGTTTTGGTCCAATTTCTAGTATTGGCGTAAAGAAGAAAAATGATAATCAGCAAAGTAATGGGGATAATTACTTTAAGCTTCTCCGCAGCTCTTTGCATGTTTTCATATTGACCACTCCAAATCAAAGTCACTCCGGTGGGTAAGGTCAATTTCTCATTAACTATTTTTTTTGCATTATTTACAAATGTTCCAACATCAATATCGGCAATGTCGATATAAACATAACTGGTGAGCAGTCCGTTTTCATTTCTAATCATCGCCGGACCTTGGATCATTTCAATTTGGGCCACCTCTGCCAGAGGAATAAGTGCACCTTTAGGAGTCGAAAGCAATACTCGTTTAAGTGAATCTATATTACTCCTGTAATCGTATGCGTAACGAACATTAACCGTATAGCGCTCTCGTCCTTCGATGGTAGTAGTGACAGGTTCACCTCCTACTGCATTCATCAGAACATCTTGTGCCTCTCCAACAGTAATTCCATAACGGGCAAGTTTTTCACGATCAAAGATAAAATCTAAAAAATATCCTCCAGTCACCCTTTCTGCAAATACACTCCGGGCGCCCCTTATTTTAGTTATAACCTTTTCTAATTCCACTCCGATTTTTTCAATTTGCGCCAGGTTATTACCCATCACTTTTATTCCCACCGGTGTGCGTATGCCGGTGGTCAACATATCGATGCGGTTACGGATAGGCATAGTCCAGGCATTGGTTGTTCCGGGAAACTTCATCTTCGCATCCATTTCCGCGATAAGTTCTTCATAACTTAAAAAAGGTGGCCAAACCTGTTTGAATGGCCATTGGAAAAATGAAGGCATAAAGGAGTACCAACGTTTTTGTTGTCGCCACTCCCGTTGATCTTTTAAAATCACGGTGGTCTCCATCATGGAGAAAGGAGCGGGATCAGTGGCGGTATCTGCACGCCCGGCCTTACCAAAGACCCTCTCTACTTCTGGAAATGATTTCAAAATAAGGTCTTGGCGAGTTAATAGATCTTGCGCCTCTCGGACTGAAATACCAGGCATGGTAGTAGGCATATACAAAATGCTGCCTTCATTAAGCGGTGGCATGAACTCTTGTCCCAGACGAAAAAATAACGGGAGCGTCAGGATTAGAACAACTATTGCTAGCGTCACTACCAAATATCTTTTCTCCACTACCCAATTGACTATTGGCCCATAGATTTTAAAGAAGAATTTGCTGATGGGATGTTCTTCTTCGGGGTACAGTTTGCCCACTAAAACAGCATTTCTGATCTTTGACCACCACTTCGGTTTCAGCTCTCTACTTTGAAAAGAAGTGATTGCCACTCTTAGCGCGGGATCCAGTGTAATGCTTAAAAAAGCGGCCACCAGCATTGAAAGATTTTTAGTATATGCCAGAGGTTTAAAGAGCTTTCCTTCCTGGGCCTCTAATACAAAGATGGGAATAAAAGAAACTGCAATCACCAGCAGCGAGTAAAAACTGGCGGGAGCGACCTCTTTTATTGAAGTGACTATCACATTTTTTAGTTCACCAATTTTTCCCTGGCGCTCCCACGCCTCCACATGCTTATGGGTGTTCTCCACTATCACAATGGCAGCGTCGACCATGGCCCCAATCGCAATAGCAATGCCGCCCAAACTCATAATATTGGAACTAATTCCTAAAAAATACATCGGAATAAAGCTGATTAATACTGCTAGTGGCAAGGTCACAATAGGAATCATCGCACTGGGTATATGCATGAGAAAAATTAAGATGATTACAGAAACGATAATCATCTCTAAAATAAGTTCATGGGTTAACGTATTCACTGCTTTTTTTATCAGATCAGAGCGATCATAAGTGGTAACTATCTCGACTTCGGCCGGAAGAGATAATTTTACTTGTTTAAGTTTTTCTTTAACCGCATCTATTACCTTGCTGGCATTTTCACCATAGCGGATGATGACTACTCCACCTACAGTATTACCTCTTCCATCTAAGTCACTAACTCCTCGACGCATCTCTGGGCCGATGCTAACTTTGGCAACATTTCGCACATATATCGGAGTACCATTTACGTAATCAAGAACTATATTTTCAATGTCTTTAATATTTTTTATATATCCTTTCCCACGAATCATATATTCCGCACCGGAGATCTCTAGTACACGTGCGCCTACTTCATTGTTACTAGACTTAATGGCCGCGGCAATTTTTTGAATGGGAATTTTATAGGCCAGAAGTGCGTTAGGATTAACCTTCACTTGATATTGTTTTTGCATTCCTCCAATAGCGGCCACTTCGGATACACCTGGTGTAGCTGATAAGACATATTTTAAAAACCAATCTTGCATACTACGAAGTTCAGATAAAGAGTGTTTCCCGCTACTATCGACCAGCGCATATTGAAAAACCCACCCCACACCGGTGGCGTCTGGGCCCAGTTGGGTCTGTGCTCCTTGAGGTAACTGGGAGTTAATTTTAGATAAATATTCGATCACTCGTGAACGGGCCCAATAAGGGTCAGTTCCATCTTCAAAAATCGCATATACATAAGAGTATCCAAAGTCAGAAAATCCGCGAATGTCTTTTATTTTAGGCGCTCCCAACAGAGAGCTAATAATGGGAAACGTCACCTGGTCTTCGACAATGTCCGGTGAGCGATCCCATTTAGTGTAGATAATAACTTGAGTGTCGGAAAGATCAGGAATAGCATCAATAGGTATTCGCTGGAGTGACATCCATCCCGCAATCGCCAAGAGCGTAGTTAGAACAAATATGATAAAACGATTATTAACCGAAAAATCAATTATCTTTTCAATCATGGGTGTGCCTATTTCTTTTACTCGTTGTAAATTGCGAGTAGTTTTTCAAGAGGGAAACTATCTTACATGCAGTGGCCCATTTGTTCGTTCCAGTTTTTTCCTTCAGGGCATGTTATTTTGTTTTTTTTGCGCTCGCTAGTATCGGCATCACTACTGTTCCCACTAACTTCTTCTCTTACTCCTACTAATCTTGATTCTGAGTCCACTAAGAAGTTTGCACTGGTTACAATTTTTTCTCCTTCTGACAATCCACTTGCGATAGTAACCTCATCTCCAAGATAATTATTAACTATTACTTTTCGAGGTTCTATTCTTCCTGTTCTCCCAATGGAGACAAACACCCATGACTCTTTACCAGTATCTAAAATGGCATCAAAAGGTACTATCAGTTGTTTACCGAGTGGTGAGAGAATACTAACTTCAACATACGATTCCGGTCTTACTTCTAAGATAGTTGCCGGCAAAGCTATTCGTACTTTAGCAGTTCTGGTGGTAGGATTGATAACTCGATCAACAGAAATAACTTCGCCTACCAAGGTTTTTCCCTCGAGGAAATGGCCTCTAATGTTGGCCTTCATTTGAGGTTTTATATAAGGCAAATCGATCTCGTAGACTTCAGCATATACCCACAATTGCTCACCTTTTTTTGGTATCAAAATGCCAGTACTGATTTTAGAGGTATCCTTAATAGAGGCAATTTGCTGATTAGAAAGCCCTAAGATTTTTAAACGCATTTTTGAAGATTCTACCATTTGATGTGCTGAACGCTTAATCTCGCTGATCGGAGAATGACGGATCAGTTCTTCTTGCTTTAATGCCTCAAGATATTCATTTTGAGCAGTAAACAATTCTGGATCGAACGCTACTCTTCCCGCAGTATCGATAACTTTGAAAGCATTCTTCTTAATAACTTCTCCAAACTTAACCCCAATCATTTCTTGTTGCGCAGGAGAAAGAGTGATGGCACCATGTCCGCTGGGATATGTGTTTCTACTATCGGTCTCCACACTTGTGGATTTAGTGCTGACCTTGATCAGATCCATCCCACAGATCGGACATTTCCCTGGTTTATCTTGATGGATTTGAGGGTGCATAGAACAGGTCCAATAGCTGGTTACTTCTTGAATTGGAGGCGAACTGGAAGAATTATTAGAAGAATTATCAGAGGAAATATTTTTATTACAAGCAGTTATTAATCCCAGTATTATTACGTAGATAATCACCGATAAAGCTAAGAAATAAGCAATATAAATTTTTTTTCTCATAAGATATTCTCAAACGGTAGTGAACTAATAGATTGACCGGAGTTAGTTTCGAATTCAGCAATGGCCTCAGAATAATCTTTTAATTCTTGATAGTAGGTTATTCTTAGATTATAGACAGTACGTTCACTATCTAAAAGTTCTAAAAATCCTACCCGTCCCGCTTTATAGGCAGCTCGTGCTGAGTTGATAGTAGATACCCCCTGAGGAATTAATGTTGTCTCATATAATTTTAAAATATTTTCTTTGGCCAAAATCTTTGCTGATAGTGAACGTAAATTAAACTGCAATTCTCTTTTAGCTACTTCTAAATTTTTATGACTAACGATCACCTTTTCTGCAGCGGAATTAACTTCATTGTTTTCTTTCCCCCAAAACCAGAAAGGAATTTTTAGTTCAACAGTTATTTTTTTATCATCGTTGCCGTTTTCTAGCGATTTTTGATAAGACAAACCCAGATCTGGCCAATAACTAGATTTTGCCACATCCTTTTGTGCCAAAGATTCGCCAACCTTTAAATATGCTGACTTAAGAGAAGGAATATCAGTAATGGGAATTGAATAGGATATTGATTTTAGTTGATTGGAAGACTTCGTAAGTTTTGGCACTCCTAATTTATCATTTCCAATTTTCTCCTCTGTTGCTAAAAGCTCTGCAAACTGGGCCAGCACCGTGGTTTTATCTTGTTCGGCCACTAGTATATCATTTTCCATTTTGGCCTGTTCAAGGTGAGCTCTCATTTCATCTTGAATAGACAGTTGTCCAACTGTTCGTCGCGATTCGGCAATTCGCGCAATCTCCTTTAATAGATCACGTTGTTCTTTGAGTAATCCGATAGTCTTTTCTTTCTGAAAAATTCCATAATAGGCCACAATAACTCTTGCTCTGATTTGTAGTTTTTTAATCACTAAATCTTCTTTAAGTGATAAGGATCGCTGTTTTTGGACCAAACCCCGATAGTAATATTTGGTAGGAAAAGATAGCTCCTGCGCTATCGTCCAAGAGTTCTTACTATTCTCTGACATAATTCCTATTTTGGGATTTTCAGGAAAGTATAGAGGTGTAATGGCCAACCTTTCAGAATTAAAGCTGGCCTCCGCTGCCTCTATTGCAGGATGCGTTTTAATCGCTAAATTAATTGCTGATGATAAATCTATTGCTTTGGCCCAGAGACCATCAGCAAATAGGGTTAAGAAAATTATTACCGTCCATAGTTTTTTCATTTCTCATCCTAGGCATGCTTCGATTTTCAATCTTCTATTTTGTTGAGGGAGAATCTTCTAATTTTATCCCTTCTTCATGTATTTTTTTCATGAATTTTTCTGGATCATTTTTAAATTCCTGAATGCAACTTGAACAGCAAAAATAAACACGTTTACCCTTATAATCAGTGAATACCTGTTTATCGATAGTACCACCTAATACAGGACAATGAGACTGTACTTTTTGTACAATATTTTTTCCTGCTGGAGTAGATTTTGAAGTAGTGGTGGTTACATCTGTTTGTGCGAGAATATTAAAAGAAAATACTAAAACGGTAGCTATTACTACTGTAGATAAAATTTTATATTTGTTTCGCATAAAACTCCTGTCAAAAAGAATTAAGACCAAGGCATACTTATAATGAACCAATGTTCACGGGATATATAGTCTTCCACATATCGGCAAAATCATTGAAAAACTAAAGTGTGATGAGTATAAACAATATTTTCATTTAATACAATACATATAACTAGAAGCGAGTAGTTACGAAAAGACACTAAAAAGATACTGAAAATAAACGGATGGGGAAAAAAACGTATATTCTCCACAAAATAATGATCGACTCGACTTACTCTATTTTATTTTGCTTTACTTTATTTTACTTGAGTCTGTAACGCCGATATTAGAATTATTAAATAATCACTTTAATTTATTGATATGAACTCAACATAATAATTAATCTTAATTCGAGGCAGCAATACAGGAAGTCCACTAAAGTAAGTGTCCAATAGAATGTACTAACTTTTTATAATTTTCTGGTTAGGACAACTCGAAAGGAATGGTATAATTATATTTCATTAATCATATTTCGTTATTTCTTAAGAAAGGGAATTTCAACGATCACTTGTGTGCTTTTTTCTTAGCTTCACACTAAATAAAAAAGGGTATTTTATGTTAAATCCGAAGCGATTAAAATTAAAACTTTATACAAAACAAGCAATATTTTTGCAGTTGCTATTTTGTTTATTAATGTCTTTTAGCTTCTCTGCTCACTGTAGCACCGAAGATAGTACGGTCATGGAAGCGTTGAAACTGCTGGCGAAAATCAAGAATAGAACATTAGATTTGCCCATATTGCATTCAATAGATTTTCAGTCACTCTCCTTCGAAGAACTGGCAGAAAAACTCTACCAAACTAAACACCCTGATGCCTATACGGATCTAACTGATCACATACACTATCGAGACGTGCTAAAAAATGCATATAAATTTGCTAATATACACGGGGTGAAAATGACACCGGCAATTGAGATGGCCGCACTTTTTCACGATATTGATCGTTGGTTCTATCCTCTTACTGTTCCTAAATTGAAATCAGATATTATGGATGAAACCGTTCGTAAAAAGGTTATTCATCCGCTCAATAGCGCACGGATCGCACAGCTTGTTATGCAATCGGCAAGAATGCCTAGTGAATTAATTGAGAATGTTGTTGCATTGATTCTTTATCATGACGTCGAAAGGAATGCTCCAGTCACACTAACACTTTCTGAAGCTAAAGAAGTAGAGTTCTATCGTGAACATTTCGACTTAGATTTTTCCCCAAAAGAACTACCGGTTACAGTGACTATTCTGGGTGCGGTTCCTAATGATTTATATCTGGCACATAGTGTTATATGTGATGCTGATGCGGTTAATTTTTTTCAAAGAACGTATAAGTTTTTCTTCCTCGATCAAATTGTTGCCAAAGGAATAAATAAAAATAATGATAAAAGGTATGCGTCCTTCAAAAAAGTATTAGAGCGAACCAAAAATAATTATAGACGTTTATCACCAGCTGCCCGAAAAGTAGTTGATGAAATCATGAAGCAAAATGAGCAACATGCTAAATCAAAAGGTGTTGCCCGATATGAACTATGGGCGATCAAAGTTTATAAAATTGCGATCACCGAACAGTCATTATCAAAAACTCAAGAAAATTTGTTGTACGATAGCTTGCTCAAAGAAGCGACTCACTTACATTATTACGCCGAAAAATTTGGATTTATTCCTAAGCAATCTGTATTGATCAGAAGTGCGCTGTAATTTATAATGGACCCCGTTGTCTAGAC
>JADGBS010000022.1:13179-29123 GCA_015231325.1 Oligoflexia bacterium
TTGCGAACAACAGATCTTTAACTTTAAATCTAATTATTACTATTATTATTGTTGCTATTGTTATTGTTATTGTTATTGTTATTGTTATTGTTATTATTATTGTTATTGTTATTGTTATTCAATTGGCCTGATTAGATTTTTATTTTGCGATATCTTTTTTTTCGAAAGTTTTGCTTAGTTTGGGTCCGGTTTCGTAATAGGAGATTTATGTTTATGATCTCACACCGTAATATGTTATTTCTAACTATTTTTACAACTCTCATCTTTTATTGCCAGGTGGCCAAAAGTTCTTCTGCGGAAGCGTACCAACCAACTTTTTTCGATTCCATAGAAGAAATGGTTCAATCACCATCGCTAGAACTTGGTTATGGTGATATCATTTTTGTCGCGGTAGGATCTTATAATCCCGCAGGTGATCATAATTCATTCGGATACGCACAATCATTGCCCTCATTTATTGAAAAATTTTTAAAAAACCTAGTGCTTAAACCTCACGTCAAAATCATTTTAATTGACGAGAATTTTAAAAGAAGTGAAATATGTGCTTGGGCAAAGGGATATGAAGAAAGTGATCTTCGCCGCTATTTAATAGAAAACAATTTACAACGTTTTGAAAGTAATCTTTATATCGTTAGAGGATACTTAAGAGTTATAAGTGGTGAAGGAAAAGAGCAACCTAACGAAAACCTATTACAAACTTATTTAACTAATGTACTCAATAAAAACGGAGCAGTATTTTTAAGCAACTATACCGCTAATTGTCCCTTATTAAGTGGGATATATAACAACCTCTTATCGGCATCAGGCAAGTCAGATGGGAAGGTTTTCTTAATAGATAAATCATTACATATAGAACTGCCAATTAATAAAAATATACTAGTAAAAGCTGCTGCAATGTTTTGGGATGGATCGGCATATGATCCAATAGATGCTGGAATTTTATTCGCAAAGGCCAATCATCTAAATGACTTAATTAATGCCATACGACCACAAGAATCATTTGTTCATGATAACTATTATGAACCAAAATTTTCAACACAAGAATTCGCAAAAATATTTGGACCACTAAAGCAAGCTATTGAACAAGATAATTATAAATCTGACATGCAAGAAAATTTATTCGACCATTATTTAGCGTACCATGATATATGCCTCGGTATTGATAAATGTCCCGAGCAAGAAATTAAATATGTTATAGAGAATTTCACAGAAATAAACTTTCCCCACCATTGCACCATCGGAACAATTTTGCCAACTCAGCAGTCAAATTATTTTCCTCTAATCGATTTTGACGCTATTATTACACAGGACGAAAAAGGAAATGCCTCAGTTAGTGTAGTACCACTTATTTCAGTTGCCAAAAATCCATTTGATTTTTTCGGTCTCCTTGATAACAAGGCAACCATTTATGATCTAGGCGGCATACCACAATTATAAATCTGATTGTACATAATGATTGTACATAATGATTGTACATAATGATTGTACATAATGATGCTACCTAAATTCACTTAGAAAATATACGCAATGTTAATGGATTGCTCGACGCTATTCTTGTCAATACCAAAAGCAGTTTTTCTTCTACCTTGTGAAACGTACTCATTACGATAGTAGATGGAAACTTGCTTCGTTACAAAATACAAAAAATCCGCGGTATTAGTTAGCTCAGTGTAATCACTAGAACTCTCTCCGTTTTTAATATTCTTGATCATCGAATAAGCAAAAGTATCGTTCAACATAAATTGACTACTAAACTGAAAACCCACACCAATATGAAAACTATGCGAAAAAAATTCTGCGCTGGAACCATTCCATTTCAGAGACACAGTAGAATATTTATTAAAATTTTCATATTGATACGTCGGCCAATAACCAAGCGCCAACATTTTTAATTTCATTGAACTAAAAAAACCTTCTCCAGGATTCACCAAAAACTCTATTCCTAAAGGAGTGGCCTTTAGTCGAAAATTAATTCCCTCATCCTCGCCCCATCGTTCACGGAAAAACTCTAAATTTGTTAAAAACACCCAGTGGTCATCGATGCGGTCAGTCGTTAATTTTGCATTATAAAAATAACGCGACATTTTCTCATTAGATTTTGAATAATTTTTTGGCATATTCATTATCTTCATACTAAGCTTGTGAGCAAAATTATATTTATCTTCAAAAAATCGCCAATTAGAAGAATAACCCAATCCGAAATTTTCAAAGATAAAATTATTCAGACCAATCGGTCCAAAATAAACCCAACTAGGTGCTACCTCCATCGCTGAGTCACGGGAGTATGCGTAATGAAGCTCCCTCGACGCTTGCCCTTCTTCGGAAACAGCATACCTGCATACAGGAAAGAACATGGTTACTGTTAGCACCATAAACGCAAGCACATGTAACACTGGCCGCACTCGCAACGCTAGCGAATTGGTGGAGAATAAAATAACTATTTGTTGAAAAATCCATGGCATACTAAATCCGTTGTGCTCTCACAATCTATGGAAACTGGGGTTAACTAACTTAAGGCCAACAAATTAAACTTTAAATTAAGCAAAAACATTTCTTTGTTATTGCAATGTTATTCCATGACCAATAATATTAAAAGGAAAATATTGCAGATTGAGGTTAATATTATGACTATGATCAGAGTACTTGCTTTTAAAAAAAAAATTATTTGTCGGGTATTTCTACGTCCTCTCGATTATTACCAAGAATTATCGCAAAAGACTTTGCCAATACTCATTTTGTATTACCTGACTATAACGCTCTCTATCTACATCGCCCTTATTCTTTTAGCAAGCAGCGTGCTGCTCGCCAAAGACAGTGAACCAAACAAATCTTTTTTCAGTATTCACCAACCATATCTCGGTATTCGCCCAATAGCGATGGGAAATGCTTTTACCGCAGTGGCCGATGATTATAACGCTCTCTTTTATAACCCAGCAGGACTATCAAATAATCGTAGTAATAACTTAATCATAAGTTTAGGAAGTTATGGTTCATCAACTGGAGACAGCTCCATCAGTAATCTTTACAATGAATTGCGACAAGCAGGAAACCACGCAGGAAGTATCCGCACTACCGAACTGACTGAGCTTGCAGAAAGTAAATATGGAAAATATTATTACGCGCGCTTCACGCCTCTATCTTTTTTCTATACTAGGCCATCAATGGGTATCGCAATTCTCCCCGCCGATGGAGAATTGGTGCTGGGCATTGATAAACAGGTCGGGCCAACCGTCAAGGCCAAATTTATTTTAGATTCCACCTTCGCCCTAGGATATGCTTGGTCCTTCGGAGGAACACTCAAAGGAATGGCGCTTGGACTTGCAGGTAAAATTGTTCATCGCGTATCATTGGAAAAAATAATGCCTGTTTTGGAATATGAAAAAAGTAAAGATATCATAAAAACTAGTTCGCTTAACGAAGGAATGGGAATAGATGCCGACGTGGGTATACTTTACAATATGCCTGATCTCCTCTCCTGGAGTAACATTACCTTTGGTGGTGCAGTGCGCAATCTATTTGATTCTGGGTATAGAGAAAAAGTCACTATCATTAATAAGAAACCTGGAACCCCTCCTAACTCTGAAACTCGCTACGATTTAGGAGTGAAGGGGGTATTTAAATCTTTGTGGAGATTTACCCCAACGCTGGCATTTGACATCCGTGATATTGCCCACAGTAATGCAAATCCAAAGAAGCTTTATCACCTGGGTACAGAACTTAAACTTGATTTAGGTACCCACATGGATTTAAGACTACTGGCAGGGGCCAATCAGGGGTACATTACCTATGGAGTTGCTTGGCAAGCATTTTGGTATTTGATCGAACTCGCCAGTTACGGTGAAGAGGTTGGAACTAAAGAGGAAAGCAAAGAAAACCGAGTCTACACCGGAAGATTTGCATTCCACTTCTAATTTAAGAAAAATCGCAGGAGAATCGTATGAAAATGATTATGAAAATTATAAAAAGACCAATCGCTTTTGTTGTCATTTTACTTGTACTAGGCGGTTGTGAAACTGAAGAGCAGAGAGATCTTTTTCGTGCACAACAGTGCATCAACCAATCCAGTTCCTCCAACGTAGAAAATTGTAGAAGCTATCTTAGCGGACACGCTTCCAAAGAGGCATATGTTCTTCAATGCTCAATCGATTTTCTAAAACAAGGTGTAACTGCCTCCCGAATGGCCACCGCAATCGAAAAAAGAGACAGCAGTACAACCAATAAAAACTCACTTTTAGGAATGATGGGGATGATTTCTTTCAGTGATCAGCAAGATTTGATAAGTGCAGAGCGCAATTGCTCTCTTTGTGGATACTCCAGCTATACCATGTTGATAAAAATGGCAAAAATATCCACAACTTTAGTGGTAGACCAAGGCGTACCTGTCACCGTTGACAATAAACCGGATCAAAAAAAGATGGAAGAAGTCGTAGCGGCAGTAGTAGCATCTCCTACTTCTGAAATAAAGGAAACCGTGGGGGCAGCAGCACAAACTATTCAAACCAGCTACTGCACCGCAGAAAATGCTACTTCCAAAGTTTGTACCACTATCGCCGAATCGATCTCCGCTGGTGACTCCAATGAAGAGATTGGCCAAAAGCTTCTTGCTCTGTTCAATAAATAATATAGCTAGTATCACAACTAGTCTGATGAATACCACCTATACTGAAACTAACCAAAGCGAAGACGTAACAATTTAGCAAAAGGAAAATTATGAAAAGAAACTTGCTTGCACTATTAATCGTTACACTTTTCACAATCTCTTGTTCGCAAATGCCTAAGAATAATACTGCATCCGAAACTGCATTACCAATAGTAGAAAATCCCAGCGAATTTATCCACCAACTTTATCTAGACAAATCTGGTCATGGTTTAGAAAATACTGACGTCTCGACCTTGGAAAAAATGAACTATGCCCAAAAAAACGTTATTTATGGTGAAATTACTTACAATGGAGCGATCACTCTTTTTGAAAAACTCAACATCAAAGGAAATGACGTCTTCTACGATATAGGGTCGGGTGTTGGAAAATTGGTATTGCAGGCATATCTGACCACCCCCGCTAAAAAATCAGTTGGTATAGAATTGGTGGGATCCCGCGCGAAAAAGGCAGAAACAGTATATCAACAACTAATGAACCAAGGTATTTTATCGAAAGCAGGAAATAAGGAACTGAAATATGTTGAGGCGGATGTCATCACAAGTGATCTCAGCGACGCCACCACCATTTTTTGGGCCAACCTAACGTGGGAAGAAGGTGTCATAGATAAAGTAGTACAAAAACTATCCTCCTCCGTCAAACACCCACTATTGATAGTTTCTCATAAGTCCCTAGATAATTATCCTAATATGAAATTGAAAGAAGCTTTTACTGTCGAATGCACTTGGACCAGTCGTTCCAACGTTTACCTCTATGAAATGGAATATCCTGTCTCTTCCAAAAATACTGCCATAAATACTTCCACTGCCACAGATAATATTTAAGACAACAAATGTGCCTGCGCAGATATAGCGGTAGAGGATGATACCTCTACTTCTACCCATTTCCAAAGATACCGTTGCAATTGCGAAGCGCCGCCGAAGGGGATTTCTGTCTCCGGCGTAAAATGAACTATGCGCATACAATTAGTTCTGCCTTTTAATTTTTGTTGTCGTTTATCTACACCATCTACTAAAACCAAATATTTCTTACCTACCATTTTTGACCGAATTTTCTCCTGGATCGCCAGCTGCTTTAATTGTAGTTCCCTTAGACGTTGAGAACGAATCTCGTCACTTAAATGATCAACAATTAGAGCGGCCGCAGTACCCGGTCGAGGAGAAAATGCGTAGGAATAAATAAAATCGAATTGTGCTAAGTCCAGAAGAGTCAAATTACTAATATGTTCATCCTCTGTCTCATTAGGATAACCACAGATCATATCGGAAGAAATGACTATCTCTTTTTGATATGTTCGTAATTTTTCCAAAAGCCTTAAATAATGTTCAATCGTATACCCACGATTCATTTTTGCCAGTATGTTATTGGATCCAGATTGTACTGGTAGATGTAAATGTTTAGATAACTTATTCGAACTTCCATGCCATTGAATTAATTCATCGCTCATATCTCGTGGATGACTAGTAGTATACCGTATAATTCTTAGTCCATCGATTTCTTCCAACTTTCTAAGAAGATCTACAAAAACTTGCACATTACGCACATCGCGTACATCGCACACATTATGCGTATTATTCACATCGTCAGGAGAGTAAGAATTTACGTTCTGTCCCAAAAGAGTGACTTCCTGTACACCTTCGACCTCCACCAACCTCAATACATCGTCAAATACTTCCATTAACGGACGAGAACGCTCTCTTCCTCGCGTATAAGGGACAACGCAGTATGAGCAAAAATTATTACATCCCTTCATGATTGCAACAAATGCTCGTGGTCCCTTATTGACGATTTTTGTATCCTTAAAACTAAATTTTTCTTGCAATGAACATTGATTACTCAACAAAACAGGAGCACTACTTCGTTCTTTTTTTTCAAATGTAGAGATTATTTGTGGAATCTTTTCGAGAGTGTCTGGAGAAAAAACAAAATCTAAATACTTAAATTTTGCTAATAATTTTGCTCCCTCCAATTCACCAATACAACCACCAACTCCTACTAATAGCTGTGGGTTTGCGAGCTTAATCCTTTTGATCTCTCCCAAATGAGAATAAAATTTGGAATTGGCATGATCACGAATTGCACAAGTATTAAAAAGAATTAAATCAGCATCCTCTCCTCGATCACACCGATCATAATTGATCTCTGCCAATAATGAGAGCAGTCGCTCGGAATCGTGCAGATTCATCTGACAGCCATAAGTTCTAAGATAAACCTTTTTCTTATTGTTCAAACTAAGTCCTTTCAATATCAACAAATATTTCTAATTTTTTGTAAACAGTATTCCTGAAATTTTTTTTTAAATGTTTCAGGATAAACAATCTCCATGTCACTACCAAAAAAACAAAGCCATTCGTATATTTTAGACAGATCTATAGCATTTTCCAGCACTGTGCCTGCCCAAATAATTTCTCCACGACTATTGATAGTAACAAAAGGATCCCTCGGATTAGAAGAAAGTGGCGCAGAAAGAGGTGAGCTATTATATTTTTGATATGATTTAATTTTTAGTACTAAACGAATTTCCATTTGTGCACTTCCCAATTCTGCTAAAAATATTTCAATACTACACTAAAGATTCGCTCGCTAAAGTTCAGATCGGATTTTTCAATAGCTACTTAACTTAAAATAACGCTCAAATATCTCTATATGATTACTGACATAAATATATTCTTTTTGCTCCAGCATCACAGAATAGCAATAAGCATGTAAAAACATTCGTTCCGGCAATTCGCCATGGCCACTGCCAATGCCACTTTCATTTTTTTCACTCTTACTCTTACTCTTATCTTTGCACAGATTATCGTACAGTTTATCTCCTAAAATTGGATGTCCCAGATGGGCAAGCTGCGCCCTAATTTGATGTCTAATCCCAGTATTTAAGAAAATTTTCAACAAAGATAAATTATGCTCCTGATTATAATCTAGCTGTACTATCCGTAACTCTCCTTCCCGCAACTCTTTCGCTCGTGCCCCGGCCAAAAAATCTCCATCGAAACCAAGCACCTTCATTTTTTCTCCGCGAGTACCACTAGAATAAAACAAACTACGACAGACCGTATCAGTTCCTCGACCAGAATCAACAGCGAAATTTCCTGCAACCACCGCTAAGTATATTTTTTCTTTACCCCGAGGATTCGATCCTCCACCTTGTTGCAACAATTTATCGTAGATATCTTGCCTTTTAACGTAAATAAGAACTCCGGAAGTCTCATAATCAAGACGATATAAAAGACCACGCTCATGGCAGTGAAGATTGCACATTAACAGTTGTGGACGGATAGTTCTAATATAATTCAAGCAACTAGACTTTTCACTATAAGAAAAAGGATGACAATGAACCGATGGTGGCTTTTCTAAAACCAAAAAATATTGGTCATCGGCCAAAATCTCAATATCTGGGCCACAATATTCGGGATTTACTTCGTAATAATTAATGAGATCAATAGGCAAGAGAAATTGCTCACCGCGCTTGACCGCCATCTTTAATCTTCTGCGCCAATCTTGGCACCAATTGCCCCGTCCTCTAGATAGCACTTTTTTGATCGCACTTCTGGAGATCCCTATGGTGGCCAATAGAGCATCTTCCAGTGAAGCAAAATCACATATCCAAGATAATCCAATTTCTGTTATTTTATAACTGGAAGGATTCATCGTGTAAATTACCTAATTACGGACTTCGCCCGCAAAGTGCCAAGATCAAAACAGTATCGTGGGAATCGACCTTTAGCAAAAAAATAAAAATCATTATCCAGCAATTTTACACTAACAAATGGTGCAACACAGTTTAAAACTAGCGCAATATCTTCGTATCTTAATGGCCAAATATTACTCTTCTTTGATCTTTCCAATAAAATATAATCATAAATTGGTTCATCTGTCGGAAGATATCCACCTAAATGATAAAGGTTTAAGTTAGGACGAAGAAGCTGAGGGGTAACACCACCACTACTTACTACATTTATTACATTTGCGCCTTTGTTATAAACGTCATCAAAAACATTCAGCAACTTTCTAGTGGCGGCCCGCGCTTCTGGGGAAATCTGACACTTGCTCGAATGATCAAAAATTAACAAAGAAATAACTTTTTTATGTATAGAAATACTACTCCCCACAAATAATCCAACAACGATCAAAGGCCAATAAATCCGCCAGCGTGGTTGTTTTACTGGCCCTAGAGTTAATCCGAGAGTTAATGCGTGGGCCAGTGCTCGAGGAAATCCGTTAATGATCAACATCATTAAAAGGGCGCTGACTACCGGAACTGAGTAATGAAATGCGTACTGTCCCGATAAGAAACGAATTAATAATAAGGGTAATAAGAAAAAGACAACCGCAATATCTTGTTGATAATCTTGCTGACTACGCATCCCCGCACGCATCC
This sequence comes from Oligoflexia bacterium, assembly GCA_015231325.1. GTDB lineage: Bacteria > Bdellovibrionota > Bacteriovoracia > Bacteriovoracales > Bacteriovoracaceae > JADGAN01. Next base: position 22,218 of record JADGBS010000022.1, read on the forward strand.
GCGCCAACACTAACCATCCCAAAGGGATAATAAATGGATAATAAATGCTAAATGCTCCCCAATTAAACATCGATAAGGCGTTTGCAACGGTGCTAAATGGAGAAAAAAATAAACCACTGAGTAAACCACTGCCATATTTTTCCGTAGGTCCTAACCACCATGGACGCAAAACAAAATCAAAAACAATCCATAACAACGAAATTATAAGTAAAGAAATAGAAAACCACCATCCATAAACCCCTCGGACCTGAACCTGGCCCCGACCGTGCCGCGCCGCCGCACCCGCTGCCATGCCGCAATAATAAAGTGCAAGTGTAAAAATCGTAAAAGGGAACTCCTCTCTAAAAGCACAAAGAAAAAATGCAGTACTCAGAATCAGCAGGGGGCGTTTTTTGTAAATAGAAAATACTAAAATTGCGACAGGCAACATCGACCAAGTAGTCGTATGGATAGGAAAAGTAATCCCTAATAGCAACCCTTTGCAAAAAATTATCAGCAACAGGAGTAATAGATATTCGACCCACTTTGTAGTGGCATTGGCATTGGAGTTAGCATTAACCCAAAAGTAGAAAATTATGGTTAGCAAAAAACACCCAAATTCAATATAAATACATGCTGATACCAACTGCGCACCTAGCTTTTCTGCTAAGGCCAACACCATCGCTCCCAACCAAATTATCGGATCAAAGTGATCATTGAGAATAAAAACCCCGCGAACGCTCACAAACGGGTTCAAATCAAAATTGCGTGCACAAAAATTATGGGCACATTGAACACTATGGACACATTGAATCAATGCCTGAGAGTAGATTGCCAAATCGTTATTGTTAAAACAATTATAATAGAAGGATTTCAGGTTGTACCCCAAGAGTGAAAATAGTAGTACAACCTCGAATAAAAAAATTGATAGAAACGGTATTATCACGTTTAATCGGCCAAGAAGGGAAGTCAGACCAATCGTGGCCAAACTATGCCAGGGCATTAACCTTGATTGCTAGCCTTGAAGTTTTTCGAGATGCGGCCTTTTTAGAACCTGCACCCGCCTGTGCCGCCTTTGCGAGCATTGATTGAGCGCGCTTTAACTCTAGCTGCGATTGCGTAACGTCTTGGGATTCTACGGCCTTTCTTGCCTGCAGTAAGACACTTTTTGCACGTGAACGGTTTGCTTTATTTCTTTCGTTACGACCGATATTTTGCCTAGCACGCTTCTTTGCTGATTTATGGTTCGCCATGTAAATAATCTCCTCTGGTTTTAATAAAATATACGTTAAGTTAAATTTAGTTAAATTAGGCCAAATTTTAATCTATAGTAACAACAACGCTGCTATAGCGCAAACAAAAAAGAAAACTAGGTCACATATGAAAATTTTTTGGGCATCAGATCATGCAGGATTCAATCACAAAAACGAGTTGATAAATTTTTGGAAGGTACAATTCCCCTCAGACCAGCTGATTGACATTGGACCGTTCTCAACAGAGAGTACAGATTACTCAGAGTGGGCCATATTGCTCTGCAAAAGATTGCTGGAGGATATATCCTCCTCCCAACGAGGTGTACTTATCTGTGGATCGGGAATTGGAATGTCGATGGCCGCCAATCGTTTTTCAAAGATTCGAGCTGCCCTCTGTCGAAGTGAGGAAGACGCACGCCTCTCGAGGGAACATAACGATGCCAACGTTATCTGTTTAGGTGCTCGTGCAACTCCGCTCGATCAAGCAAAAAAAATACTATCGATCTGGCGAGCAAGTGACTACGCTGGTGGCAGGCATCAACAGCGTATAGAGCGCTTCGACCATTTGGGAAGTTGTTAGGGGCCTACCCCAAAATTTTTCCAGGTACTGTCTCGATAGCGGCGTGATAAAATTTTGAATAACCCCTCGGAGGGGTTTTTGTTGATTTGTGCAGCTTTCATTGCTGCCTGGTATTTGTCATCAAAACGCATCACCTTGCCGTCGTCTTCGTTTCCCTTTTTGTCTTTGTCTCCCTTCAGTTTTCTCATCATCTCTGCATAATCTAAATTGCTACTGTCACTACCACCTTTTCGTCCACTGTCTCTTGATCCGCCACCACCAAAGGTTATCACGCGATCGTTACCGCCTCCCGCGCTTCGTGCGCCCATTGCCAAATTATTCAATTGATCATCGGTCAATGCCCCCGAAAAATTAATACCGTCGGCGCGCAGTTTACTAGCGGCCGCTGCCTGATTGGGGTTATCTGGTTGTGATGCCAACAATTTGGCCCAAGCAGGTGGTATCCCCATATCCTCCGCAACTTTTGCTATTTTTTGCTGCTTCTGCGACAGCGGACCTGCCCCAGTTGCTGGGGGCGAGCGCTGCGCCATAAAACGCTTTACCGCTGCTTGCATCGCAGAACTATCCTTGAATAATTTGCCTGCATCATATTTTCCACGAAACACTGGAGCGATCGTGCGAATATCTGGTCCCGCTACTCCCATCCCTCCGATTGATATTCCCTCGGGAAAATTTTTAAAAACAGCATCCACGCAGCTGTTTGTCGCTAAGCAACTACATCTCGGGTCTTCTCGCATACTACTATCCACACAACTTACTACTTCAGCAACCCCATCTGCGCGCTCTTGATACTCTGTGGGAACACAATACTTAACATCTTTCTCCGTCTCCGGTTGCGCACAATAACAAACCCGTTCAGTAATAGGGTTGCAGCTTTTGCCATAGGTATCCTTCGCAAATTTCTCTTTTATGTTCTTTACCAACTCCGCGCGGTCAGCAGCATTCTTGGCCTTTAGTGTATAAAAAGTACCCAGAGTAGCGCTGGACGCAAGGCCCAGCCCTCCCTTTATTGCGCAGAATGCTCCGGCCGAAATCCCAACAGACCAAAGCGCAGAACCAAAACAAGCGGCCGAGGCGAACCATCCCCCGGACTGGATACCTGCAGTGATAATCCTATTCTTATAAGCACTGATCATCCCATCAAAAGCGTCTATTTGTTTATCTCGCTCCTTGTACCCGGTGCTGGTTCCAGTTCCGCTGGCGGCCGCCGCCCCCGGCGTTTGCTGCCCTGCGGCCTGCCGCGCCTGAAGATTTTGCGCCTCCACTTTTTGCGTGGACTGAGCGATCGTATCAGCGGCCTGCGCAAGCATCCCACAGGCCATCATCCAACTGGGACAAGTTGCCTGCTGGGCCTGGGCAGTTCCTGCCGCCGCGCCGCCGGTACTTGTACTTCCACCACTGGTCATCATCCCCATCATTCCAAACATCATCTGCATAGTTGAAAGTGCCTTGGCCGCCGTATCCACGTAGATATCGGCTTCTTTGCCAAATCCAACGACATCTATCTTATCGCAACTAAAATCTCCGTCTTTGCCAGTACCCTCTTTTTTGCAAGCATCTTGCGATTGTCTAGATAACCACCCTTTGTTTTCAAAATTATCCTTGAGGTTGTACTCTTCGTCAGTCAGGCCACCTATCCTTGAGCTGGGATCAGAAACTGCCTTCGCCGACTGCAATGGTAATAACGGTAATAGAGCTAAGTTAAAAAATAAGTAGCAAGATAAAAAAGGGAAAAAAAATTTTTTAATCATACATCGCCACTCATCACTATTTGCCCGCTGGTCGGAAATATGAGGTCAGATGATTAGAAAAAAATCAATAATCTTTTTTCTTAGCGAACGTAACAAACATTGCCCCTGGACGATTCCAAGGAATGTGATCATAAGCATAGTTAAGATACTTGAAAAGATTCATCTTTTCATACTCTGGTACCCACCAATGACGTAGTGGAATATACTGAACAAAATGAGTCCGTTTAAATTCTGGATCGTTGTTAAAACCATCCTCGATTACATAATGAAATACCTTTTTGTTAATATTGGCAAATTGATTAAACACATAAAAGGGACGCAGGTCACGCATAAACCAGGTCATCGGCCAAATTGATGCCCCATTGGTAAGCAGTAATGGACGCTCCCCACGGTAGGGATTACGCATCTCAAAACGAATTTGTTTAGCAATATTATCGAAAACGGAGGTGGTATGCACCTGACAGATAAATTCGCTCTCCAATCCAGCGCGTGAAAAATTAGTAATAATCGCTATTCTCAGGTTAAAAAGGATAAAAATTACAAAGGCAACCAATGGTAAGTTAAATGTGGGGTTAAAATTACCATCATATTTTAAACGGTACACCCTAAATGCCGACCAAGAAAGTAATAACAATAAACCTAACATGGCCCACCACTCTATCTGTGGGGAAAATTGTACATCCATCTCCAAGTAGAAGATCACCGCCAAAATTATTGTGCCTATGGCCGAATAAAGCAGTAGTCGTTCCAGTGAGTACCGTTGAAAAAACACAAAATTTCGATTGTATTTGATGGCGCCTACTAAAAACAGTTGTTGAAAATACAAGGCTAGATACACACTCAACGGTACAAAAATATATAAAGATAGCCAAGGAACTTTTTCCCCAACATAGCTGTAGGTGAAAAAATTTCCCATCATCATAAATCCCCAAAAAGCAAATCTCCTCTCTCCCTTGTTAAGGTGATACACGGTAAGCAATATCCCATGAATAGCAAAACAAACTGGCCCAAAGGCATCCAAGGCGAACTTCAATTTAAAGAAACTAAATATAAACCCCAATTCTAAAATACCCAATTGATAAGCATGGTACAGCAACAATGAAAACAGCAGCGCTGCTGCCATCACTATTTGATATCTCCAACATACTTTTTTAATATAGAAGTGTACTAGGTGTACAAAAAAAGCAACTATCAATAAAAAATCATACCAACTTAAAAATAAAAAGTTATAAAGATATGGCCCCTTAATCCTTTCAACGTTGTGTTGGTTTAACCAGTAAGGAAAACTTTCGCGATATAACCCATCAAGAATTCCCTTCGGATACCTGAATCCCGCAGAGTAGAGATAAGAATAAACAAAAACCCCCACCAGCAAAGCAATCAGCAAAGTCCAAGGATAACGTTTGATATTTTGCAAAGTATCACTCAGCGCGGTGGTAACACCTGAGCTTGCCGGTCCAGCGCCGCTAGCTGGGCCAAGTTTGCTCAATCGTTTGCTCCATTTGACTCGGTAATAATACAAAAAATTCAAATACAAATATTCAAAAGAGATATATCCCAATAACAATGCCAAAGTGATATATACATTCAGTTTGATACATGCATGTAAAGCTATCCCCAAAATAATTACCAATGAACGGTAACGCTCCCTCACCAACCATGCACCAATTGCCATAATACAAATGGCGGTTAAAGTATGATAATCCTGCTGAACAAAACGTGACCAGTAAATCAAACTGGGCGAGAGCGCCCAAACAGCGATCAAGAGCAATAACATGCGCGGATGAAAAAATCGGCGAAAGAGGAAAGGCGCCAACATCAATAAGGAACCCAAAAAGGCCATCACTGCACGTCCACTCCAATTGTTTGCCCCAAGAACATTGAAGGCCAAAGCAACGCTTTCAAACAACATCGGGCCATGGAGTAGGGGGTTATACCGATAGAATTTATTATTAGGATCTGAAAAGGCGTAATCGGCATATGTGGAGTACAATGCCTCATCATGGTGAAGTGGGCGAGCATCTAGGTTCAACCAACGTAATAATAGACCAGCGACAATAATCACAATAAAAATTATCCACTGATTACGAGTGAAATAGTGAGTAAAAGACTCTCTATGATTTGTATCACTATAGTTAGTACGCTCAGTATGATCGATATGATCACAATGATCACAATGATCACTATGGTTTGCAAAACCCATCAAAATACCCCCCGATCAATGTTAAAATGTACCAGTCCAGTTAAGTGGCCAATTTAATATTCATCACTAAATTCATCACTATATTCAATATTGTGATAAACCTTCTGCACATCATCATCGTCTTCAATCTTTTCAACCAACTTCATTACGCTTTTGAATGTTTCCATATCAATTTTTTTGTTATCGGTGGAAATACGTTGCAGGCCAGCGTCGCTAGGTTCTAAACGCAACTCTTCAAATTTTTTCTGAATTGCACCAAAATTTTCCTTGAGTGTGCTCACGGTAATTTGCCCACTCTCCTGATCAAATTCAACATCTTCTGCGCCTGCATCAATCATCGCCATGGTGAAATCGTCCTCGATTATTTTACCGACGGGAAGTGTAAAAATCCCCCTCTGAACAAATACAAACTGCAGACAACCATCTTTACCTAAACTCCCCCCATGCTTGGTAAAGTAAGAACGAATATTGCCCACGGTACGAGTATTATTATCCGTAGCACATTCCACAAAAATCGCTACACCTCCTGGCCCATACCCCTCATAGGTTACTTCCTGAAGGTTAGCACTATCATCACCGCTCGCCTTTTTTATCGCCCTATCAATATTATCTTTGGGCATATTGATATTTCGCGCGCTGGTAACCGCGGCCCGAAGACGTGAATTGGACTCCACATCGATCCCACCGGTTTTGACCGCTACCGTTATTTCCTTCAAAATCTTACTAAAAACTTTTCCCTTTCTTGCGTCTTGGGCCCCTTTACGCTCGCGGATGTTTTTCCATTTACTATGTCCGGACATTTGTACTCTCCATGTTCCTCATTGATCTATGTGACCTGAGGTAATTGTCTATAAACTGTTGATATAACTCCGACAGTTGCAGGGTCATTTTACCAGGCTTTCCGTCCCCAATAACTGTATTCTCTATTTTCGTCACTGGAATAATCTTCCGCGTGGCACTAGTTATAAAACATTCATCAGCAAGAAGCAATTCTTGCTGAGTGAAACTCTCCTCTTTGCATGTGAACTTCCTAGTTTGGGACTCTCTGGCCAGACGGATCACCTGTGCCCTAGTGATCCCTTCCAAAATTCCAATACTAGAAGGTGGAGTTTTTATTACCCCATCTTTCACCATCCAAAT
>JADGBS010000230.1 GCA_015231325.1 Oligoflexia bacterium
CCCTCAGGAATACAACTCACTTACGCGTGGCATTTTGATAGTGCAAAACTACAGATCGTTTGTACAAAACCTGAAGGCCAGGGTGGTGATTGTCCATCATTAAATGATGACGGTGTAAGAAATAGATTACTCGCTGAATGGTTACCTTTTATGCAACAACTAATAGGTGTTGCATCCAGTCAGACCGGAAGTGAGGACGATGGACAGTGTATCCTGGCAGGTAAAAGTACGATGCAGATTGAGTACTTTTTACGTCTGAATGAAGAAGTACTTGCGTCGCATTTTAGCAGAGAGTTGACTCAATATTTTAATTCTTATCAAAGAAATATTCAGCGTGTTAATGTTGAATTACAGCATTCAAATCTAACACCTGGAATATTGTTGGACAAAATAAAAACAGTTATTTCGAGTATTGATAGACCATTGAATGACATGCCATCGGATCCCAGAAAAATTACCACGATTAGTTATCTTGCGAGGTTAAATAAGTCTGCGGCCGATGGTACTGATGTTGTCGATATCACCGATGAAGCAATCGATGCGATGTTAACTCCGTGCGATATTATTATTCCCCTCTGGAAAATTGAACCATTAAATGAAAGTAAATCTAAAAAACTTATTTATGCCATTTCATTGAGACGGCCAGTCATGCAAGTGTTGATGATACCGAAAGAAGGTGAACGCGCGGTAGTGACATTTAATAACATGCGCAATGAATTGTATATTCAGCAAAAGATGTTACAACGGAGTATTTCTAAGGTAGCAATTGCTAATTACTATTATATTGACGAAAACAAGAGAAAAATTTACGTAATTCGTGATTATTACCCAGAGACTCTTTTGGATTTCATGAACAGAGATCTTGACTTTGCCGTTCACGATCCGATTAAAACCGTTGATTTGGCATTAGGGGCAGCGATAACTTTACAGAAGTTGCATCAAAATAATTTTAGGCATAAAGATATAAAAACTGACAATTTTTTCTTAGATGGGAATGGGGAAATTATATTTAATGATTTTGAATTCGCCTATATTGGAGGAGATCCCAATACCGTTAGGCAGATGTTAAGCACGGCCCTTTCTCCGCAATACGTTTCTCCATTTTACTTGGAAAAGTTTGATCTCTTGACAGGAGAAGAAGTTCAGTCGCCCTTAGAACTGTGCTCCAGGATTGATGCTGCTAACGACGTTTGGGGGTTAGGAATTATATTTTTTGAAATGCTTTTTGGTAAGCGTCCAGGGTTTGTCTCTAGTGATTTGGAGCTAACAGAGGAACAATATGACGGAATATATAGAAACTTAATGGGTCTTGTCCAAAATGATGATCAAGACGATGTTGAGAGCGAAATGGCGTTGGCCGCTTTAGAGCGATGTAATCGTCTCGGTAACGCTTATTTTAAATCTCGTCCAATGGCACGGACATTGCAGTCAGCGACCGGTTTGGGAAGTATTATACTCCGGATGTTGCGTATTGATTATACTAAGGGAATTTCGATTGATGCGGTTGTCGCAGAATTGAGAGATTTGAAGATAAAAATAATAGAATTACAAGGTATTTAACCCTCCTGGTTTGGTGGGGTTGAACAGAGAGAATTTTAAATGAAAAAACGATTCGTTTTTGTTTATTTTATTGCAATTAGTATTTATTTATCAAATTCGGCAGCTCTTTATGCCGCCGCTGCAACTGCGTCTGCCGTCACGAACTCTGATCCCTGGCATTTGGACGTGGCAAAACTGCAGATCGTATGTACAGCACCGGAAGGTCAAGCAGAGAGTTGTCAATCGTTAGATAACAGTGTTATTAGAGAAGCGTTGCTTGCTGAATGGTTGCCATTTATGCAACAGCAGGATGCTTTGTCCAGGCAGGCCAGTAGTGCGGGGCAGAGGGCAGAGGCAGCTAAAAGTGCGATGAAGATTGAGTACTTTTTGCGTTTAAATGAAGATGTACTTAGATTGCACTTCAATAGTGAGGTAACTCAATATTTCGATCTTTATACAAGAAATATTCAACGAATTAATAGTATTTTGCCTGATTCATACTTAACGCAACCAATGTTATTGGAAAAGATGCATGAGGTAATATTGAATTTCTCGGAAGAATCATCAGCTGGGCATGCCTTAAATGCGCATTCTGATGAAATTGTAAGGATTGATTATGATGGATCAGAAACCAATAAGATCAGTGCGATGCTGACCGCATACGATATCGTTATCCCTTATAGAGAAGTACAATCTTCCAGTTCCGCAGATATGACACGTGGTCGATTCAAAAAAATCAATCGTGTAACTTCATTACGAGTAGAAACACCTCAGGTGTTGGTGCATCAAATAAGTCCTGGCGATCCGGAGTCCTTTTTGAATATGAGTAATGAATTGCACATACATCAAAAGTTGTTTGAGCGGAACGTTCCCAACGTGGCAATTAACAGGTACTACCGTGTGGATAGTGATAAGAAAGAAGTTTATGTGGTACGTGACTATCATACTGAGACGCTTTCTGATTTATTAAACAGAATTCATTATTTCGCTGTTTTAAATCCGGTCCTTGCCGTTGATATGGCATTGCAGCAGGCAAAAATTTTACAAGTTTTGCATCATGCTGGTTTTCGACATAAGGACATTAAATTGGATAATTTTTTTGTGGATAATTTAGAAAAAGTTATTCTCAGTGATTTCGATTTCTGTTACGTTTTGGGTGATCAGGCAACTGAACATCAACGGCATATGCTCTCCGGTTCTGTTCAAAACGTATCTCCTTTCTACTTAAAAAGACCTCGTAATGTGGATAGTATTCCAGCGGATCAGTGTTATGCAATTGATGCCGCGAACGACATTTGGGGACTGGGAGTGGTATTTTTCGAGATGCTTTTTAGTAATTCTCCGGATTTCACCACCACCGCCCTATATTCTACTGATGAGAATAAAGCAATGCAGCTTATACTTACAAAAATAAAAATGCTAGCGCAATCTGCTAGTAAGGATGATGTGCGAGTTGTTCTCCAGAAAAATATAGAACAACTGTTTTCAGGTCCTGTGGGCGGTTTTATTCGTTCGCATCCCAATTCTAATTTGCTGGTGGGAGGAATTAGTTCAATCATACTTCGGATGTTGCGTGTTGACTACAGACAAATTATTTCTATCGATCAAATTGTTTTAGAGTTGGATGCTCTGAAAGAGAGAATGATGAAATTAGAGGCAGATAAATCGTTAAGGAATTCTGTGGCCGGAAGCGCAGCACAGGAAAGTTAAATGGTTTGTAGTTTGTAATTTGTAATTTAGTAATGAGGATTTATTAGCAAAATGAGAAAGCGATTTGTTTTTAAGTGTTTTATTGCTGCCGGTTTTTATTTAATGCATATGGGTGTTCTTTATGCAGGGGCCTGGCATTTTGATACTACTAAGCTGCAGATTGTTTGTATGGGACCAGAAGGCCAGATACAGACGGAAGAGAATTGCCTATCGTTGAACTATGAAGGCGTAAGGGTAGCATTGCTTACTGAATGGTTACCATTTGTGATACAACTGCATAGTGAATTGAATGGTGAATTGAAGATCGAGTATTTTTTGCGTTTGAATAAAGAGATACTTGAGTCACACTATAATTACCAAATAGAGCAGAATTTTAGTTCTCACCTTAATAATATTCAGCGCATTAATCGTGTTTTACCTAAATCCGACTTGACACCTGAGGAGTTACTGCCTTTTATGCTAGAAGTAATAGCTAGCACACCGTCGGTATCGACGGTAGCGGTAGATGGTAAGAGAATTACTAGGATTGTTTACAATCAGGATCAGGCCGCATCAGCGCAATATGATATAAAGGTAATGTTAACTCCCTACGATATTATTATTCCTCTTTGGGGAGCAGATCCTTTAGAGCAAGGTAGTTATAAAAAAGTTGTCCGGGCGATTTCTTTGCGTCAACAAAACGATCAGGTATTGGTAATGCCTAGACGCGATGGAAATCGCAACTTAAATGAAACGTTTTTGCATATGTACAATGAGTTATATGTTCAACAAAAGATGCAAGCGCTATTACTGGATACGCTACCGGTAGTGGTTGGCAATTACTACTACATTAATAGTGATAGTAAAGAAATCTATCAAGTTCGTGATTATTATCAAGATACATTTTTTGATTATATTTATGATCATAAAGATTTTGCCTTTAATGATCCACTTAATGCTGTTGATATAGCATTGCAGGAAGCGAAAATTTTGCAGGCCTTGCATCAAAGTGGTTTCAGACACAAAGATGTAAAATCTGAAAATTTTTTTATAGATGAAAATGGAAAAATATTTCTCAGCGATTTTGATTTTACCTACATTGTCGGTGATCCTCACACAGAAAAGCAGAGGCTTAATTTGTCAGGATCGTTGGAACATGTTTCCCCTTTCTATATGCGAAAGTTCGAAAGTCCCGCCAGTATTATAGAGGGACGAGAGTTTGAAATTGATGCTGCAAACGATGTCTGGGGGTTGGGGGTAGTGATGTTCGAAATGCTTTTTGGTAGAAATAAGATGCTCAATCATCGTTTCTTTTTTCAGTGTTCACAAGCGGAAATTGATAGTGAAGTTGTTGGTTCAATAAATTCCATGATTTTAGGTAACCAGGATCCTTCAAAAAATAAATTACTGCTGGGGCTTGCTACAATTGTATCGAAAGTGTTGAAAACGGATTACCGTGAGGTGATTTCGATAGACCAGCTGGTGATTGAGTTGAGCGCTTTAAAAGAGGGCGCTGCGGCAGGAGTAGCGGCGGCGCCACCGCCAGCGGTAGGGGAATCATCAGTGTTGTATCCCGCGTTATTTATGGTCGGAAGTGCTATACTGGGAGGAACATTTGCAATATTGGAGGCATGGGACGAGCTATAGGATTTACTCCTTTTTAGAGGTCATTGATGTTTTTGAGGTTTCTGGTCTAAACATCCTGAAGCTTTTCAAATAATTTATTGCCTGAATTACTTGAAAATCAATTTTGGGATCATATTTTTTCAGCAGCTCTTTTGTTTCTTCGTCATCGCTATCGTTGCTCCGTTTATTTTTGCTGTTTTTAGCGGTATCTTTTTCGCGACCTTTTCTACGTTCTTCCATCTCTTTAACTCTGCGTTGTCTTTCTTCCTTCTCTCTTCTTAAGCGGAGTTCTTTTTCTGCTTCGGTTTCGATGGTGGCGTTGAGGTGATTTTTTAGATCCAGTTCTCTAATATAGCGGGTTTTATAGTTTTCTTTATTCCAATCAAAATCTACTTCCTCTATTTCGATATCCGGTTTGATTCCTAGCGCTTGAATTCTTCGTTGTTTTGGGGTCAAATATTGAGCAATGGTTAGTTTTACTCCGTTATCTTCGTCAATTTGACTAACTGCTTGCACTGAACCCTTACCAAATGACTGTTGTCCCATAATTAATGCTCGCTGATGATCTTGTAGGGCCCCAGCGACAATTTCCGATGCCGAAGCTGATGCCCCATTAATTAAAATAGCTATGGGAAGGTCTAGTTCTTTGTTGCTGATTTCTTCTTGGGATACATAGCGTATATTTTTCTTTTCCCCATTTCGTCCTTCTATATGGACGACAATCCCTTCTTTTAGAAAGATAGAAGATACCTCTACTGCTTCATCTAGTAAACCACCGGGATTAGATCGTAGATCTAGAATTAGTCCCTCCACTTCTTTTGTCTCTGTCCGCATTTTTTTTAATTGACTCCTGATAGCATCCGCAGCTCCCTTTTGAAATTGGGTTAGACGAATAAAAGCATACTTACCCCCTATAAGTTCTGCCTTAATGGGACGAATCTTGATTTTTTCCCGAGTTAATTCAAAATGTTTAAGGCCAGAATTTCCTTCGCGAATAATTCCTAACATTACCTTCTCGCCCGATCCCCCTTTCATTTTTTTTACTGCTTCATCAAGGGTTAGACCTAAAGTGTTCTCATGATCAATTTCGACGATTTTGTCCCCCGTTTTTATTCCTGCACGATAAGCGGGTGTGTCGTCTAATGGCGTTACAACGTAGATAACCCCGTCTTTTTGAGTTACTTCTAACCCTAGCCCTCCAAA
>JADGBS010000231.1 GCA_015231325.1 Oligoflexia bacterium
TGTACCAACATAAAGATGATTTTTCATCCGTCCTTCAACCTTCAGTGCATCAATACCAGCGTCTATAAACTCCGGTAAACAATGTATCCCCAATAGGTCGCTGGAACTCATCAAAAAACCCTCTCCTTGTCGCAATTTTCCATCGTCGGCAAGCGACTTAACCATGTACTGATGGCGACAATTATGCGCACAACCGCCGCGGTTACTGTCTCTATGTGCCACAAAATTTGACATCACACAATGCCCAGAATACGATATGCACCTTGAACCATGAACGAACATTTCTACTTCTACATCAGCGGCCACTTTGATTTTTTTTGCCTCCGCAATAGAAACCTCGCGCGCTAGAATAATGCGACTTACCCCTAAAGATTTCCAAAATTTCACAGCGGCCACATTGAGACATGATGCTTGGGTGGACAAATGAACTGGGATCGATCGAACCGACGGAACCGACGGAACCGCCCGAACAGACTGAGTAGACTGTATATTCTGTACAGATTGTACAGTCGACAACACCCCAACATCTGAGATAACTAGTGCGTCTACTTCTATCTGTTGTAGATATCTGACAAAATCAGGCAATTGACTAATCTGCTCCCCATGTAAAAATGCATTCAACACAACATAAATGCGTTTTCCTCGAAGATGCGCCTCTTTAGTTGCGTAGGCAAGTTCTCTCCGTGAAAAATTTTCGGCCCTTGATCTAAGCCCGAAATTTTCACCGGCCAAGTAAACAGCATCCGCACCATAGTTGAAGGCCAGCTCTAATTTCTCCAAATTTCCAGCTGGCAAAACCAGTTCCGGTATTTTTTTCATTTCTATCTCAATACAATTTGTTCAGGTATCATTGATTTGTAGGCCTTTTGTAGGCCTTTCCATTTGACAAGGAGTCACCATAAAAAAAATTATAACACATCCATTTTTCATCCTTTCGTTTATTGGCACATTTTTGGGCAGCATCTATCTTTTTTATTTTTACTACATAACCCCTTCTATGTTAGTCCCTTACCCGTATTATTTTCCCGAGTCAACGATGTTTATGACATTATCAAACGTCCCCGGTGGTAGCAGTCCAACCCTGACTGAAGTAAACTTGGATGAATATGCCAATGCTCACGTGTTGATTATCGGTGACCGGATGGGAAAGTATTTGGAAACCTATAAAAAACAAATTACAGATGCCTTGTCTGTTAATACCCAACAACCAATCTCTGTGAAAATAATGGCCCAAGATCATTATGGCCTGCATCGTAGCATCCAACTGATCAAACAGCTGAAAAAAATTCCACCACTGATTATCTATCATGGGGCATCAGAAGAAGAGTATGAGAGAAAATTTTTCGCTACAGAAATTCCACTAATTTTAAAAAACTTCGAATTGTACCGAAACAGCAAAGTACGTACACTACTACAATTTGCTCCCAAAGTTTCAAAATTCATTTACAAAAACGTGAATAGGGTTAAATTTAAATCGATTTTGCGTGAGGATAAAACGCCGTACAACGCTCAACAGCGGCTGCAAGAAATGGAATTAGGATACTTATTGTATGAATCGGAATTAGAAGAATTAGCACAAGAGATTCTCTCCAAAAATCGCCACTTGATTTTTATCAACACGCCTATCAATTTTGCTGTCCTTCCAAAGCGCGTATGCGAATACAGTACATCAAATAATATTATGGCAGCACAAAATCAAATCTTCACCATCATTCAGAAAGGTGACTATAAAGACGCGTTCGTTCGTTTGAAGGAATTAAATAATCTGGCCCCTGGCAATGCCCTGACTTTAGGGCTACTGGGCCAATCAGCAGAACATCTGGGTGAAACTGGAAGTGCTACCCAGTATTATGAGCAAGCAAATTCTCTGGATTGCCAATCATGGAGAAGTACTCCCGTACACAACGCAATCATGCAAAAGATATCTGATAAATACAACCTCGGCCTGCTAGATTTTTACAACATAGTCGCTCGTGATCTAGGGCAAAATATTTTATTTGTAGATGAATTACATCCCCAGGTTATTTACTATCAAAAAATGGTAGAGGAATTAATAAAGCAAATTAAAAAATTTCTCGAGTTATGAAGTTATGGGATATAAAAACATGACGCTGCAAACACCACATTCGCCCCAATCGCCCCAGTCGCCTCAGTCGCCTCAGTCACCTCAAACACCCAAAATGTTAATCCATCTTGCTCCTGACGAGATTCTCTTCAACGAAGGAGATCTTGATTCTGACCTTTATCTAGTACACTCAGGTAGGTTACTAGTTTTTGTTACCAAGCAGTCAGCGATAACTCCCCTTGCGTATATTGGCCCAGGAGAATTTTTGGGAGAACTTTCCTTTTTTGATCATGGACCGCGTAGTGCTAGCGCTATCGCGATTGAGAAGAGCGACCTAATAAAAATCCCTCTCACAGAAATTAATAAGTTACTTCCTCCATGGATGCTTTTGCTAGCAAAATTCTCTATCAAGAATATCCGACTTATCGACAGTGTTATAAAAGATCGAGGAATAAAAAAGAAAACGGAAAGTATCACTCCTCTCCCCATAAAAGAACAAAGCAGAATTTTTCATTTGACCAAAAATAAAAAGACCTCAGACTAAATCTAGATTATAACAAAAGATGAAGCACAATAATTGAGGCCAAAGATAATAATAATTTTTGAATAATTTTCTTTTCCCTTTACAATCAAATTATTATTTAATAAAAGGCGCTTATTTCACTTATTTCACTTGTTTCACCTGTTTTCACTTGTTTTCGTAGCAAGCGGCGAAGGAGCATTTTTGATGAATTGGAACATCCATGAGACCGATAAACTCTATAACATCAGTCGTTGGGGTGAGGGATATTTCACCATCAATAAGAAAGGTCACCTCTGTGTACTGACAAACAAAACTGCCTCTGGACCCTGCATTGATATCTCTGATGTCATCGAGGAAATAGAGAATCATAATATTCAATTTCCAGTGGTAATCCGGTTTCATGACATCTTGCGCTCGCAGGTAATCAATATCAATAAAATGTTCGCACAAATAATCGAGGAAGCTAAATTTGCAGGCCGCTACCTTAGCGTCTTTCCTGTAAAAGTTAACCAGATGCGTGAAGTGGTAGAAGAAATTTTGGATGCGGGTACTCCTTACCACCTAGGGTTGGAAGTTGGCTCAAAGTCAGAACTCCTGGCAGCACTTTCCTTCAACCTTGGACAACAGGCGCTCACTATCACCAATGGATACAAAGACGAAGATTTTATGCGTTTAGCGCTTCTTGGTCGCACTATGGGGAAAAATGTGATCGTGGTAATCGAGCGTTTTTCTGAACTACAAGAATTGGTGGACCTCAGTAAAGAATTAAATGTCGAACCAATGATTGGAATTCGCGCTAAATTGACCACTGAGGGGGCAGGAAAATGGTGTGGGTCAAGCGGAGAACATGCTAAATTTGGATTAACCATTCCTGAAATTTTGCAAGTTATAAAATTCTTAGAAAAAAACGACCTCTCTCATGCATTAAAACTACTGCACTTTCACTTGGGAAGCCAGGTAACTGATATCCGGGTAATCAAAGACGCCGTAACCGAAGGAGCACGACTCTATGCCAAACTGCGGAAGATAGGAATTCCTATCGAATATTTTGACGTCGGTGGCGGTTTGGGTGTTGATTATGATGGTTCACAATCACTATGCGACTCTTCACGAAATTATAGTCTCATAGAGTATGTCGAAGATATTGTCTACATATTAAAGCAGGTCTGTGATTTAGAGGATGTAGATCACCCCCATATCGTTTCAGAAACTGGCCGAGCAATCGCCTCTCCTCACTCCTGCGTAATAACTAATGTTTTCGGGCAAATCACTCCTTGGTCACATTCAGATACTTCGTTATTACTAAAATCTCCTGGAGAGCATGTTCTAGTTCATGATATGCGTGAAATTTACAACGAACTCAAGGCCACGAACATTCAAGAAATTTATAACGATGCTACCCAGAAAAAAGAAGAGATGATCTCTGCTTTCAAACTAGGCATAATCTCTCTTTCTGACAGGGCCAAAATTGAAATCTTATACTGGAGAACCTTAAATAAGATTCGTGACCTCTCTAAATCTGGAGATGCCTCTCAAGAATTTATTCAGGGGCTTGATGAAAAATTAGCAGTCAAATACTTATGTAACTTTTCTGTTTTTCAGTCAGCACTGGACACTTGGGCAATTGACCAGCTGCTACCCATAGTCCCCATCAGAGATCTCCATCATCGCCCCACCGTTCAAGCAACTATTGCCGATATCACCTGCGATTCCGATGGAAAAATCGATAAGTTTATTAGCGGCTCTGGTGGCAACAATAACAAAATCAGGCGCACAATCCCCCTTCACGAAATCGAGGAGGGACAACCTTACTATCTGGGACTTTTTCTAACAGGTGCTTACCAAGATATCATGGGCGACAACCATAATCTCTTCGGATCTTTAAACGAGGTCCATATCTACGCGGACGATGAGGACCCTACCGATTTTTACATTGAGGAAGTCATTAAAGGCCATACTACTGAGGACGTACTTTCGATAGTGCAATACAGCGCCATCGCCCTTGCAAGCAACGTGAAAAAAACTATCGATAAACAGATAAAAAGAAAGCGCATCCGCCCTCGAGAAGGCGTCCGCTTGACTGATTTTTACGAACAATGTTTACGTGACTACACATACTTGAAAAAGTGATTACGAGTGATTACTAGTAATCACTCGTAATCACTCATAATTACTCATAATCACTAATAATCATTAATAGACCAAGTGGAATATCTCTTTCATCTCAGAGTGAAGGTGATCCATTTTTTCCTTTACCTCCGGTCGATTGATATCCTGGGGATTAATCAAATATCTTCCTGCTCCAAAGTCTGCACTAACATCATCACGGATCAGCAGTTTTGTTTGCCAAATATTGTCGTTAGGCAAATTGATGTCTGCGCAGATCTTGAAATTACGCAACACATTCGGATTAATAAAATCTTTGATAGAGTTGACAGTGTGATCATTGTAAATTTTTTGTCCATTATCAAGACGTGTGTATCCCCTCACCACGTAATCGATCACCACTACATCGCATTCGAATGCCTCAAAAAGATAGTTGATGGCCTTCAAAGGAACGATCTCCCCACAAGTGGCGATATCAATATCTACCCTGAAACTACAAACACCAACAGGATCTTTGACATCCGGATATGTATGCGTAGTAATGTGCGACTTATCAAGATGCATGACAACTTGTGGAGTTTTACCAACTGCCACTTCACCACCGTTTTCACTACCACCTTTGACATCGCTCATTAACACAAGTGCCGACGCCCCGTAAGGGTCATAATCCTGCTGAGAGATCCCTAAAATATTTGCTTCAATCACTTCGCAAATTTTTTCAGAGATCTCTACAAGCTTCTTCGCACTGTATTTGTAGTTAATAAAATTGACATACTCTAATTTTTGCTCTTCGCTCAAGGCGATACAAAAATCGTAAAGATTAAAACTTAAAATTTTCGTAAGATTATTGAAGCCACTTAACTTAATCTTATTCCCGTTCCCCCCCACCTCCTTGGACAAATTACTAGATACTGAACTAACCATCTCACATCACTCCTAATGCTGGTTTTAACGCTGGTTTTACTTTTTAGTCGGAAAAGAAAAAGGCCCATCATTAATTTTCATAGTATTATTTTTATATTCAAACTTGAATCTAACGTCTTCTGCACTGTTCTTAACTAGGTACTTATTACTGTACGCGTCTTCTAACAGCGCGCTCGCATCTTTTTTAGCTTCCTGCAAATCTCTCAAATTTTTCTCACTCTCACCAATGCTAGCGTTGCTGGCCGTCCCAACATTACTGGGTGTCCCAGCAGCGTTGCTAGGGGATGTCGCCGCCGCATCTACACCTACACCGGCGATTTGGGCATCTTCCTTGGCCTTGTTGTCTCCCTTATCCTTATCACTCGCTGACGACACGACATCTTTCATTTGTTT
>JADGBS010000232.1 GCA_015231325.1 Oligoflexia bacterium
ATAAATTATAAATAAATTTATGATACGCAACTGTGATCTGATATCATATTGTCAAAATAGATTTCATGTTAAAGGTAAAAATTATGAATAAAACTATGAATAAAACTATGAATAAAACTATGAATAAAACTATGAATAAAACTATGAATAAAACTATGAATAAGATTATAAGTAAGATCGTGCAAATAATATTAAAGTTTATTAGAGCTTCTCCCTGGGTGTATTTCGTGTTGATGATATTGGCGACACCGTTAGCAACATCAACACAAGCAGCAATACACATAATTAATTTAGAATTGGATACTCTGGATAAATTTTTACCCAAAGAGAGTAAATCACAACAAATATTACACCAACGCCTTAATACGATCAAAAACGATTTTCGGCAAAAGGATTTTTTGCGTTGTTTCCAAAAAGCAAGGGAGACACAGAGCTCTTTACCACTATTATCAGTTAACTTGTGCGCTAAATCTTTATCAACAAAAATTGCTCACTGATGAAAAATTTTATAAAACTCTTATCGATGTACTCAAATTTCTTAACAATAACAATTCAAAGAATAGTAAAAATAAGCAAACAATGCAGGCGTTCATTGACGGTGCAATGACCTATCTTGAGCGAACTTTCACACAGAATGTAAAGCAGAAACGCAAAATCGTAGTTTTGGTAGAATGGCTTATGGAGCAACGGGCGTTAATGTCATCCAACCAAAAAGTGGCCGTCTATCGTTTCGCAGGTGAAGAGACTGAGGCGATCGAGGCGAGCGAGGCGAATGAAGCAACTGGTGTTGTTGATGTGGAGGTATTCAAGCGGAGCGAGCAAATGGATGCGACCGAGGAGGAGTTAAATCTTTTCAAGCAGATAACTCGTGATTTTAAAAGTGGTAATCAGCTTTCTGCGGTTGCCATGGGAATCACCTTGATGAAAAAATTTCCTGCAGGTAAACGTGCCTTGTTGGTGGAAGAGCAGATTATTGAAAGCTACCTCGGGACAAAAGCAAATGGAACATCCAAATTGAAGCAACAATTATTTGAAAGGATGCTTGAGGGTAACTCCACAACTATTATCCGTTGGGGTAAGCGGCTGTTTGAAAAGCTGCGCTATCACGAAAGTTTAAATCTGTTGGAGCAGATCATCGATAAATATAATGGGAATGGGCCGAAGGAGCTTGTTGAGGCGTCCTACTACGCAGGAGTTGCTGCTTTTTATGTTGGTCAATATGACATAGCTAAAAAATATTTAAACGTTTCGGCAACTAAAAGTGCAGGATCTGTAAACGAGCAATCAGTTCGGTCGTGGTATTGGTTGGCAATGACGGCACTACATCAAAAAAAGTATCAAATAGCAAAAGGGCATTTCGAAAGACTGTTACAAATACCACACAGTGATGAATATGAAACAAATGCGATTTATTGGAGATGGAGGTCTTTGCAACAGTTGCGAATGAAAGAGCAGGCAGACCGGGCCGTGAAGAGTTTAATGCATCGATTTCCTCTTAGCTACTATGCTCTCAAGGCGCGGATGGAAATGAATGGAAATATACGTGAGGGGAGTTTGAGTTCGGAGAATCTATGGCGTTTACGTTCTCTACTTTCGAACAAGCAAAATTTTATAAAAGCGAAGTTATTGCTAACCGAATCAGAAAATCGTGCATGGAAAAGATTTTGGTTGTTGTTGCGTCTTGGATGGTATGAAGAGGCGCAAAGTGAACTTGCTATATTGCCTACAGCAACGGCCTCTTCAATGCAAGCGATCTATGCTAAACTTTGGTCTTTAGCTCATCACCATGCTAAAGCTATTGAATTCATCAATCGTCTATGGAGCAGGGATGCTTCATTCATGCGTTGGGATTTGATGAGAGTCGCGTTTCCGATGGATTTTAATGAAGCGATTGTTGATGAGGCCAGCAATCAACAACTTGATCCGCTCCTGATCTATGCTTTAATTCGTCAAGAAAGCGCTTATATGCCTGCGGCCAAGAGTGCGAAAGGAGCTTTGGGATTAATGCAAATTTTGCCGGCCACTGGAGAGGAGCTTTTAGGTTCGTCATCGAAGACTGGATCGATTGTAGAAAAATTGTTAACACCCTCTTTGAATATTAAGGCGGGAAGCGCGTATGTTGCTCAACTGTTAAAAAAGTACGATGGAAATATTTCTTTAACCTTAGCAGCATACAATGCGGGGATAGGAAGGATTCAACGTTGGAAAAATGAGAGGAATCTTCATCTGTCAACGGTTAATCAGACCCAGGAGGCTGATCATTCAAACCCTTTTGATGAAATGTGGATCGATGAGTTGCCATGGAAAGAAACTCAATCCTATGTAAAGGGAATTTTAAGAAACCAGCTGATCTATAATCTTGTAATCTCCTTACTACCTATGGAGGAGAAGAAATCCGCAGGCAGTGGATTTCTTTTTGAATAGCACTAGATAGTTCTTCTGCAGAAACGGTGGCGGTTCCTCTTTTACCAACTACCACGCCGGCAGCACAATTAGCAATCCAGGCGGCCTGTTGTAGATTAGCACCATGTAATAATGCGATTGTAAGTACACTAATGACAGTATCACCTGCTCCTGAAACATCAAAAACTTCTTTGGCCACGGTAGGAATTATAGCAAAGTTTTCTTTATTTATGCTATCCGTGTCTAATAATGCCATGCCTTCAGCACCTAAAGTGATCACGATTTTTGATATATTTAATTTTCCTGCTAAGATTTCGGCCATTTCTTTTATGATTATGTTTCGCGTTTTTTTTGTGCCTATCGTTTCTGGACTATATCCCAGCTTCGCGACGAGGATTTTTGCTTCATCGTAGTTGGGCTTTATTAATGTTGCACCTCGAAAAAAATGAGGGGGAGTGGATCTTGATGGATCGATAGTGACGATCTTATTGGCGGAGGTAAAAATTTTAATTGCTCTTTGGGACAATTCTTCAGTAATTAGACCTTTGCCATAATCTTCGATAATTAAACCACTGTGAGATGAAAGCAAAGTCTCAATTTTTAGGATTAAATTGGCGGTTATGTCGGTAGAGACCTTTTCTTTTGTTTCATGATCGATACGACATATTTGCTGAGTTTTAGTTATTACCCTTTCTTTCAAGGTAGTCTTACGATTGGGATCAAAAACAATTCCTTGTTGGCCTAAACCTCGTTCGGCCAAGAGAGAAAGAAACTTATCGCCAGTATTGTCGGTTCCGATCACGCTTAGCAAGGTAGAGTTTAACCCTAGCTCTTTTAAATTGTCATTGATGTTGGCCGCCAGGCCTAATTTAAACCACTCTCTTACAACCTCGAGTATAGCAACCGGCGCTTCTGGTGAAATACGCGACACTTCACCAGAAGTATACTTATCAATTCCGCAGTCTCCGAGAACAAGTATCGGAGATATTGGAGATAACGAGGGTAAGAATGAATTCGATTTCTTGTCATAATTATTAACAAATTTCAACAAATGTTCTTTATTTATATCTTTTTGCATTCAAGGAGAAAAACCTATTTTATTCGGTCTGTAAAGTTCTTTTTATGTTTTTTAACAAGAAATCAATGGATACTACCTGGGAATGGCCGCGATCTTAATGCCGAACGAGTTGCTATTTTGTAAACACGTAAAAAAATTTAAAACTGTCCTTATTGGAGGCAATAGGATACGGTTTTTCTCCATCTCTGACAATTTGGAAAGAAGAAAAACCTATTTCTTGCAAAGCAATTTTTTCCATTTCTGCATCGATCTGTTTTTCAACTAGAGAAAATGCATCCGTTTTTGCTTTTTGGTCGTATATAAAAGAAAATGGCATCGAAACATAGTAGGGGAGTCGTCCTGAATATGTCGCATTGGTTATTGAGTGGTCATACGTAATGCATTTAAGCCCCCTATCCGGGATATAAAGATTTCCTCCTGATTTTAGCATTCTGTAGAAATGGTGTAGATCCTTTTCTCTATTTTGAAAATCATACCAAACTGACCAATCAAAGATAATTTGATCGAATTTACCATCATCAATGGTGCTCAAGGAGGAATCGTCGTCAAGGTTCATAATGGATAAGTCTATCAATATCCATTGTCTATCAATAATACCAATACCGCTTGTTTCAGATGGCGTTGACGATTGTAAAGGATTAGTTGCCAACTCTTCGATGTTTCTCCCAATTACTAGAACTCTGCTTCCTTCAGAAGAGGCAATCGCAAACGAGCTCATCAACAAAAACACTAGAATCAAAATATTTTTTTTCATTTTTACTCCTGATAAAATAATATTTAAATGTATATCTTGCTGATATCTTTCACATATATCACCTAATCATTTTTTTAATAAAATTATTTTTAAGAAAACAAGATTATGGGTGTGACCTGAGATCCATGATGGGATCACAAACAACGAATCACTGCCTGTAGCACTTTTTGGGCGACGGTTTCAACTTTTATTTTATGCATGCAAGGATAGTTTTTGCATTTTGAATGAATGCAATAAAAGTGCGCTGCGCAAGAAACTGGAGGGGTCAGTACTTGGAAATGTGAATTAGTAAAAAATGGTCCCCAGCGTTTTGCAGATTGTACTTTTATTGGAGAGTAAAGCGCAATCAAATCAACACCCAACGCGTTGGCAAGATGTGTTGTGCCAGTGCTAGGACCGACAAAAAATTTTGCCCGCTGGAGCAGTCTGAGGTAAGCGCGCAATCCAATTTCTTCGCCGTTTAGGAAGAAGATATGTTCTCGTAATTTTTTGGTTGATGTGGGTAATGTATCCAGTGTTGCGTTGATTGCGTTCCAGATTGGTTGGATGTACGGCATATCGCCAGAGGTATAGGAAAAGATAAAAGCGAAATCTTTCATTTTTTCTTCCTCAAGGATAAGTTTTTTTACTAGATAAAAATAATTTTCCGCCGGCCAATTGAGCGTATGACCACGCATTCCAGGGTGAATGATGATGTAATTGTCTTTCCAGATAAATTGATGATTTTTGCTATCACCATCATCACCATGTTTTAGGGTTAGTGGTCGTACATGACTCAGCGCAAAATCGATTTCCTGATTATTTACTTGAGTAACTACCTGATTATCTAGATAGAGTGGCATGAATTTTTTATTTTTCAATTCATGTAATTCATTCTCTTTGAAGTATATGTCAATTAATTCTAGTAATTTTATGTTGTATAATGCTTCATGTAATTTGACTTTAGATCGTCGTTGTCTCATTCCTGTTTTAAGCAAAACAAAACCTAAAAAACTATTTTGGTGTCCGCCCACTAAGGTAAGTGGTAATGTTCTGGCAACTAGAGTGGGAAAATGAGAACCGCCGACGTAAAGATAGTGGTCGATTTTATATTCTAATAAGGCATTCCTGAGGGAATGGAGGAAATAATAGAGGGAATGGATCGAGAAAATTTTTTTGGGGAGAGATAAAATAATAGTTCCATCCACGTAGGGATGATTTTCGAAAAGGGGAGCAGTCAATTGGTTTATTAAAAAATAAACTTTTGCTTGAGGATAGTGTTCCTTAATAATTTGGGCCAGCGGTAAAGTCAGTAGAGTGTCGCCGATCGCATCGCTGCGGTTAATCAGAATTCGCATTTATGCCTTCGTTCTTGAATCAGTCGCGCAATCTGTGCTTCAACTTCTACGATGCTGAGTGTAGAGGTGTCAATAAGAACAGCGTCGTCCGCTTGTAACAGTGGGGCCACCTTTCGCTGTGTATCTTGTTGATCCCGCTGTGTGATGTCTTTGAATAATTCTTGGTAGGAAATAGTCGTATTACCAGAGGCGTTGAGCTCTTCTAGACGACGTCTAGTACGTACCTCTAGTGAGGCGGTAAGAAAGATTTTGCAAAACGCCTGTGGAAAAACTATTGTACCAATGTCACGTCCTTCCATGATGCAGATTTGTTCTCCAGTCGTCGCTAGTCGGCGTTGAAAATCTACTAAAAACGTACGCAGGCGAGGAATCTTAGAGATCTCCGATGCCAGTGTGGCAATCG
>JADGBS010000233.1:0-887 GCA_015231325.1 Oligoflexia bacterium
GTTGCTTGCTCTTGTGCGGCCGAAGCAATACCTAACAACTCTGTTGCGACTCCGCCAATATTATCAATAATGGATTGTATGGTATTTCCAGAATTTCTTGCTAATTCTGCTCCTCGAGAAACTTCCTTTAAATTTTCATCCAAAATATCAGAGATTTCTTTAGTAGAATTGGCACTTTTTTGTGCAAGATTTCTTATCTCCCCTGCCACAACGGCAAAACCCTTACCATATTCGCCTGCCCTGGCCGCCTCAATGGCCGCATTTAATGATAATAGTTTTGTTTGACCAGTTATATAAAAAATAATATTTGTTACGTCGGCAATTTGCTTTGATTTTTTTTCGATGTTATTCATAGATTCAACCGTGTTGACCATAACATTTCCTGCAACTTTAGCTGAAAAAGCGGTTGTCTGCGCCACCTCATTGGCCCTATTTGCATTACTGGCATTGGCCTTTACAGTATTTGATGTTTTTTCAAAACTACTGGATTGTTGCTTCATGCTAATTGCAATTTTCTCAACTCCTCCCGCAATGTACTCAGAAGTGGATGTTATCATTCCTGCTGCAGATGTAATCTGCAGAATCATACGACCAACACTCTTGTTAAGATTGTCCAGAGCATTAGCAATAATTCCTAGTTCATTTTCTTGTACAATATCCTGCCTAAAAACTGGTATTGAAAAATCTCCTTTGGCCATTAAATTTAATTGCTGAGCGATTCTTCGTATAGGTGCAGAAATAGCATTTCTCACAACTATCCCAGAGGCGATAGTAACTACAATAATGATAATACTCAAAATCGAGATAAGATAAAGAACAAAGTCTACGGTACTTAATGTCATCATCTCTACTTGAGAAATATGTGCTTCCTTTTTATCATTAATGTT
>JADGBS010000233.1:910-5875 GCA_015231325.1 Oligoflexia bacterium
CCCTCAAAAATAATTGAAAACTCAGCATCAATGGAACTAACCAACATATTAGCAGTGAGACTATCAACAAACATCATTTCAAGGATGTCTTCAATCCATTTTTTATATTTCTGCAGAGAAATTAATAAATTATCAATTACCGTTGGATCAACATCTTTAAAATTTTTAATCTCTTCCTTAATCTCACTAACTTTTTGCAAATCATAAGTTAATACTCCTTTGATTTTCACCCCATCATATCCAGCGGCCACCCAACTAAGAGTCTTATATATATCACCATGTATATTCACTAAAGTATTTCTCATGCTTGCGATACTGTCTCTTTGTTGATAAGAAATTGAAATATTTCTAATTAGTTTTTTCTGATCTGATAATTTCAGATAGCAAATGATGGATAATAAGCATATTAGTGATGCTGCCAAAATGGTATTAATAGTCAGCTTATATGAAATACTGAGATTGTTGTATTTTACAAGTATATCGTTCACAACTTCCTCCATGCCTCTAGTATCTTCATTATAATTATATAAATTTTTTTGTTTAATTATATGGTTTTATCTGGATCTTCGTTTAAGTATTTCATATTTTGAGTTTTTAGGAAAGCATTCAATATACAGGCAGGAGGCCACCTTCCGGAGTAGAATAAAAACACGTATTCCGATAAGTTTACTCTGGTCTAGGTTCCGCAAAAATTACTTAACGGCAAGCAGAAGAATGCTTTTTTCCGATTAAATGCTACGTACTCCATACTGTAACATTTTAGGTAAACATCGAAATAATAAATATCTAAATAAATAGGATGAATGCACCTTATGGAAGAAAGAATTACTATTGACGTCAAGCATTGAGATGGACTTGGGATCGTTGCATCGGTTCCTAACCAAATAAAAATGATGGAAAAGCGATCCAGGGTTTTTATGTCAAAAACCCCGACACCTATGAGTTGAGTAGTTTACTAGTTAATTGCACTAAGCACTTTATGTGCTTGAAAGAGGACCACTATAAAGTTATATTTAACACTAATATAGTCTTCCACATAATGGTTACGGGCAAGAAGGCGAGTCGCCGAAGCGCACTGTTAGTACATGACAAGCGATGAGTCCAAAGTATTATGAACCCGTAACCATTATGTAGAAGACTATAGGTAACGTAATATTTTTTCAATTACCTATGATAATATCCAAAGGCAAAATTATGAAAAAATCAGTTCCCGACATTCACAATTTTCAGCTTTTTTCCACCATCACCATGGTAGTATTCTTAGTCATCATCGGCCTTTGGGCCTTTTTTCCTCTCAATCAATCGTTGGCCACGACGGACATATCCACCGATGATGCCCATGCAGATGAAAGTAACCTGCATTTTTTAAATCCACAAGATTTCAATTTGTATCCAACGTACAAAGGCACAGATTCTTATTCACCATCTAATGGATTCTCTATAGACAGGCCGCGCCAATGGAATCCCGATGAATCACTTTTTGTTGGTAAAATTAATTGTACTGCCACCAAGTGTGTCTCCATTGATGAAGCGGTAAAAAAGGCCGTACTACAAGGTTTTCCCAGCAGAGCACAATGGGAAAGCGTATACAAAGCGAGACAGCAAATCTTGGCCGCCATTGGTCGCTTACTGCCACGGATAGAAATATCTTTTGGTGCTGGAGGAATCGGTCCCAGCGGAATCTTTGGAATGATCAGCAACCTTCTAGGTTTTCTTGTTCCCAGCAATTGGTTCAATTGGAAGGAATCGAAGCTAATTTACCATGCTCAAAAAAGTAGTTACCAAGGGTTGCTACAAGATCAAGTGAGTAACACTGAAGTTTTATACTACAACATTCACCGCGTTAATTTTGATTTATTGATCTACGATTACTACACCACACATCTACAAAAATTCGTTGAAGAAATAAAAGAACGCAACCAATTGCTTCCAGAGGAAAAAAAGGTTCCAGAATTAGACCTATTGATATTGGAAAATTATTTAGCAGAGCTCAATACTGACGGTGTTGCTCTGGATAGGTTAATTCGTGCATTTGATGAATATGATATGGCAATCGCCATGGCCTACGGCAGGATCAGCGAAATTGGTATCCTACCGATAGTTCTTCCTAATTTAACAAAAATTGCCCCCTATACAGTAACCCCAAAGGACGTCACTAAAATTAAATCACGTTCAATGACTTTGCTCACCCTTCGCTATCTACAACAGGCAGCACGTTACGCCCGTCTGTCCCGTATATTTAGCTTTTTAGGTAGTGGTGGTACAGGAGCAGACAGTTCTATCGGCATCTCCTTTGGTTTAGATTATGTCGCAAATTTAAGAATAGCTAACTCTGATATTAGAGAATTAAAAATTCGGCATCAAGAAACCACATTACAAATAGAAAACCTTTTCCTAAAAGCAGTAGATGGTCACAATGCATCTATCTATCTTTATAATCAGTATGTTGATGCTAAAGAACCCAACCGCGCCCTCTTTCGCAACATTTTAGATAATTATAATCGTAATGGAACCCTTGCTGTTGCACCATTGATTGGTGCTATTAATTGGGCGCTAAAGTTTGAACTTGGCCGCAATTTTGTACAACACTATTATTTAGTATCAAAATCACAGATGCAACGCCTCCTTGTGGAGGGAGAACGCTATCGTCAATTACAGCTTGGCGCACCCGGAGTTCCAGCAGCAGAACACATCTCGTTAATAAGAGATCGCCTGCGCTGGCGTGAGAATAGAGAGATTGACAAAGCAATTCGCCGGGGAGAGTTAAACATAAATAACCCATAGGTTGTGCTGCGAGCTCGGGCCTGGTAGATTTTACCGACCAAATCTCTCAACTTAAATGCCATGCTTTGCTCAAAGTAAAAACAACTAAACCTGTAAAATGGCCCGACAAGGGCCTGCAAATATGATAGGTAATGTGATACATTTGGATTAGCTATGTTTAGCTATGAAAATTTTCAATAACAATTTTTTTGGAGTTTAAAATGGCCAAAGGAAGTGACAAGGGACAAGACAAAGGCAAGGATAAAGGGAAGAAAAAACTAACCATAAAAGAGAAAAAAGAGAAGAAAAAATTAAAAAACAAAACTAAATAAATCCATTAGAACAGAGAAATTTAGAGTAGTTAGAGTAGTTAGAGTAGAGAGATGGGTCAATAGGTGGGGACTTATTCTGGCCTAGTTCCAATCTTGCTTCCCCTCATCTTTGGGATGCGATGACAGTGCTGACCAGAAGAACTGTCGATTCATCCGCGCAATATTAGAAAGTTTTATGCCTTTCGGACAAGCGGCCTCACATTCTCCTTCGTTAGTACAATTACCAAATCCCAACTGATCCATTTTTTTCACCATGTTGTATGCACGCTCTTTGAGCTCAGGTTCCCCTTGTGGCAAAAGACCCAAATGAGAAATTTTTGCTGCAGTAAATAACATGCCTGAGGCGTTGTTACATGCGGCAACACAGGCGCCACAGCCAATACAGGCAGCAGCATCCATCGCCAACTCTGCGTCCTGTTGTTCAACAGCAGTAGCGTTAGCATCGGCGGGTGCCCCGGTATTAACGGAGATATAACCACCGGCAGCCACAACACTATCCAATGCCGAGCGATCGGTCATCAAATCACGTATCGCCGGAAAGGCCTTCGCTCGAAAAGGCTCAATCACGACGGTATCCCCATCCGAAAACTTGCGCATATGTAACTGGCAAGTGGTAGTTAACACTTCCGGTCCATGCGCCTCACCGTTAATCATCAGCGAGCAAGCACCACAAATTCCTTCTCGACAATCGTGATCAAAAACGACCGGTTCTTCACCTTTTTTAATTAATTGCTGGTTTAAGACATCTAACATTTCCAAAAATGACATATCTGGAGAGATACCCGCAAGGTGATAATCAACCATCTCGCCCTGTTCGCTACAACAACGTTGTCGCCATATTTTTAGATGTAAGTTCATATATACCTCCTACTTGTAACTTCGCTGTGATAGCGGTACGTTTTCAAATGTAAGTTCCTCTCGTTGTAACGTCGGCGTTTTTCCTTCACCTTGATGCTCCCACACTGCCACATGGCAAAAACGTTGATCATCACGTAACGCCTCATTCTCTGGGGTTTGACTTTCTTCACGAAAATGACCACCACAAGATTCCACCCTTTCTAAGGCGTCACGGGCCATCAATTCTCCCAATTCCAGATTATCACGCAGACGCAACGCTTTTTCTAATTCCACGTTAAGATCATCACCACTACCAGGAATCAGTACATTTTTCCAAAACTCATCACGAATTTTGGGAATTTCGCGTATCGCAGTCTGTAGCCCCGTCTCATTTCTAGACATTCCCACATTATCCCACATCGTTTTCCCTAACTCCCGATGAAGTTCCGCGACAGTTCTTTTACCATGGATATCCATTAGCTGCTTAATTTCGGAAGCACACTCTTTCTCCGCTACTATAAAGTCATTATGCGCAGTGGTGGGTGCATTTTTAGCATTACCCACGGTAGAGAGGGCCATTCCCGCCAAATAATCACCAATAGTGTAGGGAATAATAAAATAACCGTCGGCCAATCCCTGCATTAATGCTGACGCCCCCAGACGATTTGCACCGTGATCTGAAAAGTTGGCCTCCCCCAAAACAAAAAGCCCAGGAATGGTACTCATTAAATTATAATCTACCCATAGCCCACCCATGGTATAGTGCACTGCCGGATATATGCGCATGGGATTTTTGTAAGGGTCCTCTCCCGTAATCCTTTCATACATTTCAAAGAGGTTGCCATATTTCCCTTTAATCGCATCTACCCCCTCACGCGCAATCGCATCCGCAAAATCCAAATATACCGACAAACCACTTTTTCCCACCCCTTTACCGGCATCACATTGTAATTTGGCATTACGAGAAGCAACATCTCGTGGAACCAAATTTCCAAAGCTGGGATAGATGCGCTCTAAATAATAATCCCGCTCG
>JADGBS010000234.1 GCA_015231325.1 Oligoflexia bacterium
AGGAAAAAATGAAGTTTACCAAAAACGGAGAAGGTCTGTATATGCACTGCTTGCCTGCAGATAGCTCAGGAGTTTCCTGTCCACAAGGTGAGGTAGCTGCCAGTGTGTTTGAACGCTATAGGGTAGAAACCTACAAGGAAGCTGGTTTTAAACCATTTGTAATTGCTGCCATGATATTAACCAGCAAATATAAACATCCACAAGAAGTATTGAACGAATTGATGGATAAGAGCGTCAAAAGAGTCAGGTACGTGTAGTTGAGTAATATATATAAATATATATAAATATATATAAAGGAGAAAAAATATGTGTAATTTAAAAACCTCGTTGGTAGGCAAAGCAGAAAAATATAGAGAGGATTGTATTGATTTCATGCGTGATTTGATTCGCATTCCTGGAGTGAGTTGTAAAGAAAAAGAAGTGGCCGAGCGAATTGTAAAAGAGATGAAACATCTTAAATATGACAAAGTGTGGATAGATGATTATGGCAATGTGATTGGACAGATAGGACATGGTCCCGTGCGGATAGTATTTGATTCCCATATTGATACCGTGGATATCGGCAATCGGGATAGTTGGAGTTACGATCCATATTTGGGGAAATTGGAGGATGGCTACATCTACGGAAGAGGAGCATCTGATAATCATAATGGAACGGTTCCTCAAGTGTATGGTGCTGCGTTGTTTAGGGATTTGGGAGAACAACTGGATAAGGTTACGATTTTTGTCGTTGGTTCAGTACAAGAAGAGGATTGTGATGGATTGGGATTGCAGTACGCATTAGAGCATTCCATAAAGAACGTCGATTTTGTGTGTATGGGAGAAGCGACTGATTTGAAAGTTTATCGTGGTCATCGTGGACGGATGGAGATTAACGTGGTGGCCAAAGGCATTTCTTGTCATGGATCAGCACCCGAAAGAGGCAAAAATGCCATTTATCGAATGTCCAAATTGATTAATGAGATTGAAAAATTGAATACTACTCTACAAGATGATCTTTTTTTGGGCAAGGGAACCTGTGCCGTAACTCATATCAGTTGTGAGACTCCCAGCTTGTGTGCAGTTCCTGACCTTTGTCGGATTCATATTGATCGTCGACTAACTCATGGCGAAGATAAAGATTTAGCGGTAAAGCAGATTGAAAATTTGCCTAGTTTCGATCGTGAAAATATGAAAGTAGAGATATTGCGCTACAACGCACCGTCACATACAGGAAAAGTTTTGGAAACTGAAAAATATTTTCCTACTTGGGTTCTGCAGGAGGAGCATCCGTTGGTACAAGCGGGTAAGCGCAGTGCTGAACAGGCATTGGGACGTGCTCCAGAGATTGGCCGTTGGGTATTTAGTACCAATGGTGTTTTTAGCATGGGTAGACTTAAAATCCCGACCATTGGATTTGGTCCTGCCACTGAAGAGGATGCACATTCCACTCGTGATCGAGTAAAAGTTGATGATCTGATTACTGCATTAGCATTTTATGCCAAATTACCAATAGAGGTTTCGCGTTGAGGAGATAATAATTACCATGGTTCATTTTTTATTGAATGGAAAAGAGACTACTTATGAAGGTGATCCTTCCCAGATGTTGCTAAAATATCTGCGGGGGGAGCTGCATATAATTTCGCCTAAAGAAGGTTGCTCAGGGCAGGCCTACTGTGGCAGTTGTTCGGTATTGATAGACGGAAAATCAACCTTGTCCTGCATTACGCCAATGAAAAGGCTGCAAGGGAAGAATGTTGTTACTACCGAGGGACTTCCAGCAAAAATTCAGGAAGTTATTGCCAGCGCCTTCGTGCAAAAGGGGGGAGTGCAGTGCGGTTTTTGTACACCGGGCATGGTAATTAGTGCTGCCGCTTTGTTAGAAAAAAATTTGCATCCTAGCGAACATGAGATAGTTACGGTGTTAAATCGTCATATGTGTCGTTGTACCGGTTACATTAAAGTCGTAGAAGCGATTATGTTTGCTGCAAAAGTTCTTCGAGGTGAATCACAGATTAATCTAGTCGACGGGATTACTCCCAAATATTTGGCCAGAGAAACGGCGTTGGGTTTTAGACCTTTTGTCGCTGATATGTATGTAGATAATATGCATTTTGGAGTGCTTAAATTTAGTGATCACCCGCGCGCAAAAGTTTTGCATATCAATGTCAGCGCTGCAGAAAGTGCTGAGGGCGTGTTGCGGGTAATAACCGCCAGGGATTTTCCTGTTGGTGGAAATCGCTATATCGGTCTAATTATTCAAGATTGGCCAGTGATGATTGCTGAGGGCGAGACCACCAATTATGTAGGTGACGTGCTGGCACTGGTGGTAGCGAAAAGTGAGACGCAAGCGCGGAATGCCGTGGAATTAATTAATGTGGATTATGAGGTTTTGCCTCCGATTACCGAGGTAGATTATGCCTTAAGTACTAGCGCTCCGCTGGTTCATCCCAGTGTGCCGCAGCGTCAGTATAACCCTCAGCTTACTGGAAATTTATTGAGTTCTTGTGAAATTAAACGTGGCGATGTGAATAATGCGAGACAGCAGTCGGCATATATTTATAAGAATGCTTTTCATACTCAACGGATTGAGCACGGGTTTTTGGAGGTGGAGTGCTGTTTGGCCGTACCCGTAGAAAATTGCCAGGGGGAAGCGGCCCTCACCGTTTATTCTCAGGGGCAGGGAGTTTATGAAGACCGTAAGCAGATTTGTAAAATTTTGGGAATACGCTCTGAGTTGGTGCGAGTTATTCAAGTGCAAAGCGGCGGTGGTTTTGGTGGCAAGGAGGACCTGACAGTGCAGGGTCATGCTGCATTGGCCGCGCAGTTGTTAAGGGTTCCAGTACGGGTGGCACTTTCGCGAGAGGAGTCGTTGCGCATGCATCCTAAGCGACACCCAATGTTGCTAGATTATGAGGTTGGATGTAGTGAGGACGGCAAACTAACTTTTCTTAAGGCAGATATTATTGGTGATAGCGGAGCATATGCTTCTGTGGGTATGAAGGTATTGGAGCGAGCGGCAGGTCACGCTGCGGGTGCTTATCAAATACCGGTGGTGGAGATTACCGCCAAAGCGGTGTATACCAACAACGTTCCTTGCGGTGCGATGCGAGGATTTGGAGTCAATCAGGCGGTATTTGCTATCGAAGGTTGTATTGATGAGCTTTGTTCCCAAGGTGGTTATGAAGGAAATTTTGATCGTTGGCAGTTTCGTTATAATAACGCTTTGGATAACGGTTCGCTCTTTACCTCTGGACAGGTGTTGGAAGATGGCGTTGGCCTGAAGGAGACATTGTTGGCGGTTAAGGACATTTTTAAAAATGCCAAACATGCTGGAATTGCATGTGGTGTGAAAAATTGTGGTGTAGGTAATGGCATGGCGGATGTGGGGAGAATCAAATTGGTAGTGGAATCTGCAAAAAAAATAGTCATTCATCATGGATGGACTGAGATGGGCCAGGGAGTGCATACTGTGGCCATAAGATTTCTCTATCAGGAGACAGGATTAAATCCACTGGATGCGGACTTTGAAGTGGAAGTAAAAGTGGATACTGAAAATGAAGTAGTGTGTGGTATGACAACCTCTTCACGGGCAACTTCTTTGGTGGGACACGCGATGATTGTGGCCGCTAAAAAACTAAAAGAGGATTTGCAACAACGAAAGAATCCACAAAGCTTAGAAGAGCTAGTGGGTAAGGTTTATGACGGAGAGTGGGTTTGTGATTGGACAACTAAACCAGGTCACGAACGTCCAGGAGATAAAATCGTTACTCATTACTCATACAGTTATTCCACTCAAGTAGTAGTACTTACAGATAATGGAAAGATCGAACACGTCTATGTTGCGCAAGATGCTGGGAAGGTTGTTAACCCATTGTTATTTAGTGG
Source organism: Oligoflexia bacterium (assembly GCA_015231325.1). GTDB lineage: Bacteria > Bdellovibrionota > Bacteriovoracia > Bacteriovoracales > Bacteriovoracaceae > JADGAN01. The sequence continues at coordinate 3,868 of JADGBS010000234.1, forward strand.
ACAGATTGAAGGCTCTGTACATATGGGTCTTGGATATGCTTTAACTGAGGATTTCCCCTCTAAAGATGGTTACTCTCTTTATACGCGATTTCAGAAATGTGGAATTCTCAAAGCAAAGGATATGCCAAAAGTGACGGTGATACCGATCGAGGTTCCAGATAAGTTTGGTCCGCATGGAGCTAAGGGGGTTGGCGAAATTGGCATGGTACCTACCGCAGCAGCAGTCGTAAATGCCTATTCTGCCTATGATGGTATTCGCTATCTAAGATTGCCAATAAAAAAGATGAAAGGATCGAATAGATGAAAGGATCGGATAACTGAAAGGATCGGATAGATGAAAGGATTGGATAACTGATATGACTAAAAAAAATAAGTTAGTAATAAAAGGTGGAATTATTGCTACCTTGGGTGAGGAAAATAAAATCTTGCGAAAGCATGCCCTGATAATTGATACCCAAAGGGGAATTATCGAGGGTATAGTGCCTGAGGAAAAGATTGAAGAAGCGATTCAGAAAATAATTGATGTCACTGATACTGCTGAGGTCCAGGTCATCAATGCTGCAGGTAAAGTTGTGATGCCGGGTTTTATCAACGCGCACATGCACTTTTATAGTAGTTTTGCCTGTGGTCTCACTAAGGCCAAAAGTTCCAAAAATTTCATGGAAGTTTTGGAGAATTTGTGGTGGCGTTTGGACAAGAAACTGGCGTTGGATGATTGTTATTACAGTACCGCCCTGGCATTGATTGCTGCAATAAAAAAAGGAACCACCACTATTATTGATCACCACGCCAGTCCATTTGCTGTTCGTGGTTCACTATTAAAAGTTGCAGAAGCGGTACAGGCATTGGGTTTGCGTGCTTCTCTTTGTTATGAACTATCTGATCGTGATGGTGCAGAAATTGCGTCGGCGGGAATTGAAGAAAATTTAGAATTTATTAAATGGGTCATTGCTAGTAATCGTAATGACCTAAAGGCATTGTTTGGGATGCATGCCTCTTTCACTATTGAGGCCAAGACGATGCGCAGGGCCGTAGAGCGTGTGCGCGCGCTTTCATCGCAGTCGTCGCACTTATCGCAGTCAGCAGCGCCGGTGGGATTTCATATTCATTGTGCTGAGGATTTGGCGGACCAGGAAATAACCATCAAAAAATATTCACAAAGGGTTGTCGAACGGTTATATCAAGAGCAAGTTTTGGGTCGACATACTATTTGTGCGCATGCAGTTCATCTTAATGAGCGAGAGCGGGAGTTGTTGGCGGAAACCGATACGGTCGTTATCCATAATCCCCAATCCAATATGAATAATGCTGTTGGGGTTGCCGACATTTTGAAGATGAGCGAGAAGGGTGTTTGTGTAGGATTGGGAACGGATGCTATGACTGTCAATATGTTAGAAGAGTTGCGCTCCGCAATTTGGGTGCAACGGTTGCACAATCGACATCCTAATGTTGCTTTTGTGGAGGCCGCTTCTTTGTTGATAAAGAATAATCCGCGAATTGCTAGTCGCTATTGGGGAACAATTGGAGAATTGGTGGCCGGGGCCTTCGCCGATATAATTTTGATGGATTATTATCCGCCGACCGAATTAAACGCCGATAATTTCTTGGGACATTTAGTTTTTGGCCTGGCGGAATCAACTGTTGATACGACCATTGTTAATGGCAAGATCTTGATGCAAAACAAACAGTTGGTGGGGATCGATGAAGAGAGGATTGCCGCTCGCTCCTTAGAGCTTTCTCGAAAATTATGGGAGCGGTTTTAGTCAGGTATTTTTTTGGGGCAGTAAAAAGGCAGTAAAAAGAAGGTATAGATGACCCCCTCTTCAATGAGGGCATATTTCCCGGTAAAGTTTAATTATATTAGCAATAAAACTTTACTAAAAAGGAGAGTCATCTATGTATTCTAGTTTAACTTATATTGGT
>JADGBS010000235.1 GCA_015231325.1 Oligoflexia bacterium
AACCGTATGCCAATAAGCATAATGATTATAAATGATCACCACTGGAGCGTTCTTGCTCCTCAGCTCCTGTTTGATACGGTCAACCACCCCGCTATCCATAATTCCGGCATTCCACTCATCGTGCGCTGGATCTCGAAAAATTAAAGTCCGTTCTACTTTCGGTACCTCAATTAGGTTTTTTCTCAGAGCACTTCCATATTCATCAATCCAATTATAACGAGTACCATATTGTGACTTCTCGACACTAACACCATCCTTCTGCGGAGAAAGAGTACCATTCATCGCTTCAGTAAACCAACCCTTGGTGTAACGGTAAGTACGGTTGAGCAATGCCCCCTCTTTATAATTGTACGCATAAACAGTATCAGTCCGCCAATCTTGAATATATCCGCTAGGAGTCGAAATATTCATCAAAAAACGCTCAGATAAATCGGTATTTCCCTCGTATACACGTTCAGCAATAGGTGCTTTCTGATTCAGCAAAACTTCCATCGCTCCAGTAAGTGCCATATACAAACAAGAGCCAGCATCTTCCTGGTTAGGCGAGGCAAAAACATACTCATCCAGAGAGTTATAGGCAGAAAATAAATTTTTGCTACCATTGCTAATTGTACTACTTTCGTGCAAAGTTAATAACACCGTATTAACTCCCTCCAAAGCGCCATCCACTCGCTCACGCTTTTTCCCAATCACCAGGTCACAAACAGAATGATACTTTCCAGCACAAATCACCGATTTATTGTCTACCATCTCTCCGATTACTATTCTAGGGCCTAAAGACGATGATGGTTGGTAGTAATACCTGCCATCCTCTTTACGATAAAGTATTTTCCCAGAATACTCTTTAACTAGTGCAGGAAATTCTATCTCGGTAAAAATCCCCTCGTCACTCAGCACTGAAAAGGCCGCCAGCGTGCCCATAACCATGAACATAAACTTGATCAAAAAACTCATTGATGTCCCTCTTGTTTTAGTAAATAAAATTTGAATATAAGCATATAAATACTCTAAAGTGAATGAGCAAAGATCTAAAATTTTCCTTCATTCCCTCCATTACTAAAGAAAAATTCTACTATTCCGAGCAGCAGGGAGTCTAGTGGGTGGTTGATTTATAATAAGGAGCATTTATGGGACAAAGACAAAAAACACGCATAATTGACTTTACAGAACAGGAAAATGAAAGTGAAGCTATCAATGCCCCCATAATATACGTTAAAGAACCTGACAATAACAAAAATCAATATTCTTCGGAAGATGCGACAACATTCATATCAACTGATTCAGCAAATGGCACAGCAGAAGAAAGCAACGATAATATTAGTGAAACACCAGAAACACCCGATGAAGACGAAAAAATTTACATTTACAGCTTTTCCCATCAGCAAACATTCCCCCTCCAACTACACACAGTGGTCGGTAATAAAACCAACAAAAAAAATGACGATTATGTTCATGATGTATATTGTGAGTTTTTATACCGTAACAACACCTACGAAATAGTAGCAATGCAAGGACACACCAGAATTGACCTAAATAAAAAAGCAATGGAGATATTGAAGGAATATCCTGTCGGCATTGGCGATTATTTCGATATAGGATCTCACCGATATGTACTAGTAGATCGCAACGATCTCTCTGAAGAAGATGCCAAACGCTACATCGGTCAAAAATTGCTTTCCTCCAAAGGAGAGCGAGGATCCACGTTAGAAGGAATAGAGAAAGAACTCCCACAACTCCTCGCAAATATGAAAAGCAAACAAAATGAGCTACAAAATGCAATAAAACATTATCAATACCTTGAAAAGATACGTAGCGAAATAAAACATCTAGAGGCATTAAATTTACCACAGCGGATAAAGGAACTGGAAATCGAGTATCTTAACACTAAAGAGTTATATGAAGAAAAAGAAAAGAGGAAACAGGTATTGACAAGCAGAATGGCCGAGCAAAAAACTAAACAACAGCAGGCGATAATTGAACAAAAATCGATGCTCGAAAAACAGATAAAAGATCTAATGAAAAAACAAAAGGAGCTTGAAAAAAAGACCGGTATCAAAAAATAGAAATTCGTGATAGAGATTCGCGATAGAGATTCACGATAACGATTCACGTTTTTCACAATTCTTAAAGTAAGTAGATCTGTCAACTAAAGTAAGGAGCTCGAATGGAAATGAAAAAATCGGACAGAGCTATCTCCGTCTTGATTATTGATGATGAAATAGCTTTCTGTAACCACATCAAGTCAACATTAGGAGACAACATTGATAATATCCTTGTTGAGCTCGTTCATGAAAGCGCTCGGGCCATAAACCGCATCAAAGAGAAAAAATACGATTTGCTCATAACTGATCTTAAAATGCCTGGAGTGAATGGTAAAAAGCTGATACAATCGATCGCTGAAATTCCAGAGGAAAAACATCACTATAATATTTTACTACTCAGTGAATTATTGACCATAGATAATGCACATCAAAGTATTAAAAAAGTGAACTATATGTCCAAACCTGTAAAAACTGACGATTTACTTAACTATTTAAAAAGGGTAATTGATAATCTATCAAACCCAAAAACACCTTCTCTCGTCAAAGAGATAGAGGATGGATTGTTGGTAGAATTAGAAAAGCATATAAAAGATATATTTTAGTAAAAAAGTCCAGGGTGCCCAATTAATGAATTCAGAAAACAGCGACACTTCTAACAATAATGTTAAGGGATCAATTCTTTGTTCTCTCCGACTAGGACGTCAAGAAAAAGAACAAATCTCCAGTATTCAATCAGGTCTCACCCCTAGTATCAGAAAATTGTACAAATTTTTTCAACGCTGGAAAAATATCGAGGCAGATATCAAAACTGTCATAAAAATTGTCAGCATAGAATTTGCACAAAGTACTATGTTATTTTTAAGGGCCAAAGAAGAGCAAAAAATAACAGAAATTAATACCTACTATCAGCTAATGAGTAATAATGCACAACTAATAAAACGTCTATATAATCTTATCGATGATCCAGATCATCTTTATCTAAACGAACTTTTCTCCGATAAGAAGTACCTAGAGTATCTGAAGTTTATCTGGGGCAAGCACTGCCCATAAACCACTCATCAAGGGGGAGGATATGTTCAATGGATTGCACAGGCACAATCAATCTAGGTGTAGATCTTCGCTGCTATGCCTGTCTATTATTTGTTTTGTATCCCTACTTTCGACCACAGCGGCGGCCAATACCCCTGAGGAAAAAGAATATCAAGAATATCTGCAAAAATATGGAGGAGATCCACTCGTTAAGAAACACTCAGAACAGACGAATGCTACGCCCCCACCCCCTTCTCCATCAGAATCACCAACAACACCATCGTCAACACCTCTACCACCCCAACCTTCTGATCAACAGAATGCTAACAATGCTCAGAAGCAATTCACTTGGCCCGCAGAAAATCCCTTGAGCAAATTCAGTGATGAAGAAATTCATAGCAAACTTAAAGAAACTCTACAAAAAATTCCATTTGCAAGCGGAATATTCACATATCCAAAAGTAGTTACCACTTATATAAAAATAATCAAAAATGACTTAATCTATAAGGATGTTCTTAAGACATACAAAAATACTGACCGTTTTAATCTGTACAGATTGATAGCATTAGGTGGTAGCATTTTGATATTACTTATAGGATTCTTTTTTAGTCACGGAGGAGGATTTATCAGCAGTATCTTAAAAAAAATTTTCTTCGCCTGTGTACTAACAATTTTTCACCTTGGACTTTTTTCTTTCTACTTTCCACAAGCAACAGGAACTATCGCAAAAATTATAAAGACAACTTTTTAGTCTAGTTACTACCAATAAAAAAATCCAAATCCGCTCCGCTCCGCGCTTGTTCAAATAAACTGACCACAATTCCTCCACGATCACTTATAAAAGATTGATACAACCGTTCTCTTACTTCCATATACCGCTGATATTTATCAGACAACTCGCCAGAACTATTAGGAACATTACTTTGAACATTACTTTCAATTTTTTTCAGCATTTTTTCTGGCATTTCTAACAGTCTAAAAACCAAGTCACCTATATCCCCCCAACGTCCATAGTGCTCAAAGTCACATTCCAGATCAATTGCCAATTTATTCGACCCAGAAACTTTTGGAGGATGAATATATGAGATAAGCCTCTCTTTCCACTGAGGGATATTGGAATGATGGAATAACTCTAACACCATTGCCACTCTATAATTGCTTTGCTTAAACAACAAATCCAGCGCTAACAAATCTACAGGGATACCTCTTTTCTGCTTTTCCGTAAGAGCACGCTCACAAAGAGCGATCATCCAGATTAAGTCATTTTCAACTTTGAGAAAGGATATCAAATCATCAAAGCTCAAGGTATTACTTAAAAAATGGTCTCTCAATATAGTCAACAAATTATTTTGATAAGCAGAATCTTTGTCTAGCAACTGAAAGTTCAATTCATCAACATTTTCAAAAAATCTGTCAAAATTTTGCATTATCACCCCATCTTCAATGGTGTCGCGTGAACCACTAATAAATTGAATATTTTTCAAAACGTCCACCAATTTAGGAACTTTTAATACTTCAAATAGTAACTCAGGTCTTCTTTCTGTAACGCTAAAAAATTTCAATGCCCACTGTTGCATTTTAGATACTTCGGCACTATTCCCTCTATAAATATCAAGTTCCTGATCAAATTGTCTTAACAATCGTTTGCAAATTTTAGGTGCCACATGTTTATTGTGCTCGTTTAAAATTGAAAGAATCATCCTTGTAATTGCGTCAAAGTCGTCCGGATCAATATTCAGAGATAAATCCTGAATAATATTCCTAATGATCTGAGGGGTAATCATAGTGGCAAATTCTTCATCCCCCTTGATTGCACCATTAGCAATTACCGCGGATAAATTTATGATGGCCGTTTGTTTTTCGCTACAAGCATAAAATAAATCATCGAAACTTTCAAAAAACTTGTCTTGAAATATTGATTCTATAAAAATGGAATGCGTCTCGCCCAGAAAAAATTTAGTATTATTACCTATCGGTTGTGGTGGCATTAAAGATAACTGCAGACCAGTAAGGTCCTCTTCCGCCATAGATGGCAGAACAACCAATTTACAATTGCGTATCCACGCTACTACTTTAGCAGACTGTGATCCCATATCCTCATCCAACGATTCCAAACGCAGATGTTCAAACTTTTGGCCAACATCCGAGGGTGAAACGATCATCTGGGTGATAAATTTTTCATAGTTTAATATTTTTTCTTCACATCTTTTGTTTTGTCTTTGTTAACGTAATCAAATAGAGATATTTTCTTGATTTCTTCTAATGTTTCTTTTAATTTTTCTTGGGGATTATCACAATTGATATGATCCAGCGAAAAAGCGGGGTTCTTTTTAATTATTTCTTTAGCAATGTCTTCTGAACTGCGATGCCGGCCTCCGAATTTTGTTGAGCTAACTTTAACCTGAATATTCCCCATATTATCAAGCAGCGTAGTTGCTTGAGGTGCAATAGAAGGAGATGGTGGACATGAGGGTTTACTGACTAGTGCTCCGGCAAGAGCATAGTTCATCGCTCCTGTCGCCAATATCGCCAATATGGTGATCAGATAAAAAAACAGCTGAGGTATCCCTAATAATCTTAGAACCATACGTAACCTTCCTTTTTTGTCATAAAGTTGATAATTCTGTTAAGGTAATCCAAAGTTCTATATCCTGAACAGAGCGTCTCCATAGCATAGTTTCTCTACTG
>JADGBS010000236.1 GCA_015231325.1 Oligoflexia bacterium
ACTAATAGCGTGGTTTTTGCCTAGATGTAGATTGTAGTAGGAAACCAATTATCCATCTCTTTTATATTGTGAAAGAACTATGGATAGTTAATAGCATATAGGTGCTGAAAAGCAAGCTTTTTAGGCCGAAAAACCCCTCCCTAGAAGTGAGGGGTTTTTCGGCCTAGGAAGATAAAAATATCTAAAATAAAAATATTTAGTCAACAAGACAAGATGACAACAATAAATTCAACCCCCACTGTAACATCCACTGCAACACCCGCGAATTTAGATATTGTTATTTCAGTAGTCTTGTTCAAACATTCATTAGAACAACAGCAAAAGATTATAAACGAATGTTCTCAAATTACAAAAAATATAAAAATAAAAATTTATTTTGTAAACAATAGAGTCAATAATAAAGACAATATTGGAGACAACAAAGACCACTTAGCAATAGAATATCTTCAAAATGACAAAAACGTTGGTTTTGGTCGTGCCCACAATTTGGTAATCAATAAAGAAATGGGTAAAACAAAATATTTTTTAATTATGAATCCCGATATTTCTTTTCGTCCACAGGCCATAGAAGGTCTATTTAAATTTATGGAGGATGATAAAAATATGGATGTAGGTTTGACTATTCCCAAGATTCTCAATCCGGATGGATCTATCCAATTTGTGAACAAGCGCTTGCCGTCCCCTTCAATATTTTTTTTAAGAAAATTTTTTTACAAAACAAAAATTTCCTCATTCAGAAGGCGCCTCGATTACTATGAAATGCGCGATTTGAATTTGAATCAACGGATAATTTGTTCAAATATAAGTGGTTGCTTCATGTTTTTTCGAGCAGACGCACTGAAAAACATTGCAATTCGTAATAGTAATCCAGATGAAAATGCATTAAAATGCTTCGACGAGCGATTTTTTTTGTACTTTGAGGATACCGACATTTCTCGACGTGTAAGCGCTAGATACAAGTCTGTAGTCGTTTCCGAATACGAAGTAATTCATCAATGGGAAAGAGGAACGCATAACAACTTTTTTTTGCTGTTACATACTTTGTGCTCGGCCTATAAATATTTTAATAAATGGGGTTGGTGGAAAGATTCAGAGAAAGAAATATTAAACGCCACTGTAGGTCATTATCGGTTTATCGGTGAGTAACAAAATCACAATAAGTTCTAAAAAAATATTGCTGTTTATCATAGATCTATTTATAACATTTTTGGGTTATTTAGGTCGTTTACATTATGTAATAAAAAAATTCTCCCGTTCCCACGTTGCTGTTCCTAGTATTCCTAGTGTTCCTAGTGCTGCTACACTTTTTGTCATAAAGATGGATGCGCTTGGGGATTATATTATTTTTCGAAATTTTCTAGAGGAAATAAAAAACACGAGGGAATGGAATGAATACAACATTGTTCTAATAGGAAACACTCTCTGGAAAGATCTAACTCTATCTTTTGATCAAAATTTTTTAGAAGATACTTTTTTTCTCTCACCTCAAGATTTTTATTTTAAATTAATATACAGGATAAAATTGTCATGGAAGCTGTTAAAATTTTCTAACATCTATGCCAATAATAAAACCAATAGTAAAATCAATAATAAAAACTTTATATTATGCCCTACTTATTCAAGAAAATTTTTCATTGATGATTCACTGACCCGTATTATTTGGGCAGCACACGGAAATAATTCAAAAGTCCAAAGAGTCGTTCACAAGGGTGATACTTCTAATATTAAAAAATGGCAGCAATATTGGAGTAGTCTTTCTCTTTATTCAAAAAGTATTGCGTCTTTCCCTATAGAAGAAACGATTTTTGAATTTTACCGCTATCGTCGTTTCTTCTCTAAAATACTTGAAAGAGATATTACTTTAAACCGACCTTTTCTTTTAGAGAGAATGAAACCTGCGCCTATTGCTGAACCTGTTACTGCGCCTGTTATTTTTTTGGTCCCTGGGGCAGGTGTTCCAGAACGAAGATGGCCAACCAAGTCTTTTGCCGAACTAGTACTTCTTTTTCATGAAAAAGGTCTACAAAAAAATACAAAATATGAATTTGTCATTATAGGAACTGATAACGAAAAAAATTTAGGAAAAGAGATCATTACTCATTTAGAAATTTATTCCCAGCAGCCTCATGAACTTCAAAATGAATTTCAAGATGAACCTCAAAATAAAGATATAAATGAATCTCAAAAAAAAGACAAGATATCAATAGAAAATCTTTGTGGAAAGTTGTCCCTTGATCAATTGGCCTACCAAATGATTAATGCATGTCTTGTAATTACGAACGAAACAGGAACCGCTCACTTAGCGCAAGCTCTCGGCATCCCTATAATTTGTTTGGCAACCTACCATCATTATTTAAGGTTTCACCCATACCCGAACGCGTTATCCCGCCATTATCGTCATTCTCGTCATTCTCATTATTCTCGTTACTGGTATCCTGAAATTGGGCAAGGAATTGAACACATTCCTGCAGCATTAATTTTTCAAAATGCACCTATTTAGCCTTCTTTACATTGTTTGCATCGTTTGCATTTAATCCAATGTGCATGATATACTCGGCGCCGAATTTGTGAGAACAGTTAATCCCCTTTTAAAATGTTCGTGATTTCTAATTTAGGAAAAAACATGAGAGCGTTTTTGTTACAATTTTTATGTGCAACTTTATTAGTCTTGCAGATTAGCGCAAGAGCAAGCTCCTGTAGTTCCGTTGAAGTCAACTTCAGAAAACCACAACTGCAGGGGTGGACTCAACAATATCGACCGCCACAACTCGGATTAGAATTGTCAGCTGCCCCAGAAACCCCTGTAGTCACGGCATTGACCCCCATAGAAGTTACACCTAAATCTATGCTGAGTTCCTCTGCCTATGTCCTTGCCTCTGCTACTCCCAAAAATCCTGGAACATCTCCTAGTACCCCTCTAAGAGCACAAAGTAGGCAGGAGTTGTTTGATGAAAATATTCAAAAAATAATGTCAGAAATCGAATTTTTTTCTAAGTATTTAGAGGAATATCTATATCAAAATCCCGGTCAATTATTTATCCATTGTTACAGCAATGAAATTGCCTCATTCTTCAATCAGGACCTTCCTTTGTCCAGCTCATTGCCAGAAAATCCCATTGATAATTTTCAAGAAATAGTAATGGGATTGAGTAATCCTAGGACACCAGGGAAAAGAAAAATGACTTTTAATTGCCTACAAAAAATATCTTTGATCACCGCTAATCCGACACTATTGTTTACATTGCTAAAAAAAATGGCCGACCCCACAATTAATAATTTCCTGCGCTCCTCACTTTTTTCGGAAGATGCTATTTTGGTACAACTTATTACCAATAAAATAATCAAAAAATTTTTAGACGAGTTGGTTTTTAAATACTATTTTTCAGAACTTCTACCGAATTATCTTAGAAATGCCATTAGTGTTATCGGATTTAACCGAGAGGGAGCACCTAATAGAAGATTAATGTCATCTGCCTCAGATAAAGATTTTAAGGTGGTAATAGACCCTAAACTACTATCTTTTGCTGCGGAAGAAAGTTGTGGTGTTTTTTTTAGCTGTTACAGCAGTAAGGTAACAAATAACAACACGATTGAAACGGCTAAAAAAGATGTATTACAAGCATTGGAAAAATTAAAAAAAATTTATGAGGAATATCTCGATCTGTATCTGGAAATCAATCAATACACTATCCAAACAGTTGACGAAATAGCAGATATCGCCAGTGCCTTTAGAAATCCTCAAAAACACAAAGAACAGTATTTCTATTCCACAATTATTGCTGATGAAGACCACAAATATTTCTACGACAATCCAGCTGTAAATGATCAAATAGAGGGAATCTTCTATAAAATGCGTAATATTCTCAAACGCGCATCGCCATTAGAATCAAAAAAATACCAACAATATTTGGGAAAAAAAACTACAAAAAAATCTTTAAATACTTTTCATGTACATTCATCTTCGCCTGGATTATTACCGTCAACTAACGCTTTATCAGGAGAACCGACTAGAGTTATTGTCAATGGAATTGAGTCCACAGAAGAAACATTTACTCTATTAAATATTAATGAGTGGAAGTTTAATACTAAATATTACCTGGTACGTTTGAATGATTTATATCCTCTCAATCGAAAGGCATTTTTATTTGCCATGGTAGGTATGGAAATCCAGCAATTAATCTGCAATTTAATCTATGACAATCCGTTAATTATTAACCGTGAGGAATACCGCCAACAAGCATTTGCTGAAAGAAATCTCCACTACGAAGAAATAGATCATCGGTTATTTTTGGCAATATTCAAAAAATATCCAAATGAAATAAAGAGGATTATGGATATAGTGAAACCATTATTTTCAGAGATACTGGTTGCAAAGTGGGTTAATATAGATGTGATTATTGATAGTTTTCAACGTAATCACCAACTTACAGATGATGAAGAGAGAGAGTTGATTACCATCGGATATCATTTTTTCCATGGCCTATATATGAAGGCCATACGCATCGATCGTCATTTTGAAGGATTAAGTAGCTCCAGAGATCTTTCTGAAAGTAATTTTTTGCGAGAATGACAGCTAAATAAGTATACTTATTTTTACAAATCACAAAGGAAATACACAGTGTTTTATTTGAAAAAAATACCAACGATAATCTCAATAATGGCCAGTATAGTTACTCAAATTACCCTGCTGTTCTTTTTTCAAATATCAATATCATCAGCTATAGTATCCGCAAATGGCCAAAGTGTTTTTCATCATGATAATAGAATTAAGAAAAAAAATACTCTTATAGTTACACTGAATCAGATTAATTGTGGCGCCTGGAAAAACGAAGGTGATGATAGTGATAGCGATATTGACAGTAACAATAACAGTAACAGTGATAGTCGTGATGGTCTGCAGGGAATTCGAAAACAACTATTAGACTGGTATGATACAATCACAAGCAAAAATGATACCCACGATAACGACTATAAAATCATTCTGCAGTCTATTTTAGAGCAACTGGGGAAAGATCTTACTTTTGCCTTTAATGAAGAAGCATTTGCTCATTCTGGCCATTATAGTGCAACTCCCTCCCAATTAGCAGAATATTTTTTTAATACTCAAGGACTTCGGGAAGAATATCCCTCAATCAAAAAGAATGATCTCGTCTTACTTTGTGACAGCAGCGGAAGACTACAAACCATCGGTGTTGCTCGATCCAAACCAGTCGGGGTAAGAAAAAACTTCAATTCACCATTACTCCCCTCTCTATTTATTGAATATATTCTCTCCTCTCCTAAAAAGGAATTTTACGGCGGAGGCATGGATTTAATAAATGAAATGATAAATAGATCACAAACGATTGGGTATAGTGGACGCATTGCCCTAGAGGCCACCGATGCTTCGGTAAAATTCTACCAAAATCTCGGTTTTACTAGCATTGCAACTACGATGGGACATATATCTTTTTCCCACCGAAATATTTATGGACTAATTAGTAAGGATTCCATCCAAGCATTCCAAAAAGAGGTGGTCAGACGAAAATACCTGCACAACTTGTCACTCTAGTACCCAGCCAGTACTACATTAGTACTCGGTTGATACTCCATCAAATAATTCGAGCATAAGAAAAAGCTACCTGGTTTTTGTTTTGCAACTTCGGACTACAAACCCAATTTACTGATGACGCTATTTTCAGTAGTCGTAAAATAAAGTTCATCTCTATCACCAACAATGCCCCCTTGTGCTTGCCGATAAACTATTCCCGATGA
>JADGBS010000237.1 GCA_015231325.1 Oligoflexia bacterium
ATTATCATAGGCATCACGCAACACTTCGTATTCTACCTCTTTCCAATTTTTTCAAATGAACGATACAAGAGCTGCGTAAATTATCATTAAAAATAGACATCTGGAAGCCATTGGTACATTCAATTGCTACGGCGTATTGACCTTCTTTAAAACTACAAACGGCGCGTGGACCATTAATGTTTGTGAGATCGGTAGGAAAGGGAGCAGATGCTGTTAAATATTTACAGAATTGCGGATCAAGATCACGCATGATTTTTAGCGGATATGCCAATTGTTGATGTGTCAGTCCGCGAGCATGTACATATTGATTGTCTGTGATCAAACGTTGAATAAAACTCTCCTTTTCTCCTAAGAAACCTTCACTAGAACAAAATCTCCAAGTGGTGAATTTACATGGGCGTGCGCGCTGTTCGATTTCAGTAATTGGTAAATCAGTAAGCGATTTAAGTTCAGCTATGGTTTGGTCACTATTATTATTCCCGATAATGAATTCGGCAGGTGCAGATGAAGCGTAAACTGAAGCGTAATTACAACAGAGAGCGAATAACGGCGATAGAACTAGTGTTGCAATAATTTTCTTGCTTTTGAATAACATTTTAATGCTCCTTGTGATATGTAGTGTTGCATTAGGTATCTTGAGTACCTCGAGTACTACGTAGAATACGGGAAGACACTATGAAAGAAAATCAAAAAAATCAGAAAAATCAGAAAAATCAGAAAAATCAAGAAAAACAAAAGATTCAACTTAAATTGGCGAATGGATTTACGACTTACGGTGACTCCTTTGGATTTGATAAAAATGTTACTGCCGAGGTAGTGTTCAACACTGGGATGGTGGGTTATCCTGAGGCGCTCAGTGATCCCTCTTATTGTGGTCAGATTTTAGTTTTAACCTATCCACTAGTTGGCAATTATGGAGTGCCAAGCGAAGAACGTGATCCTCTATCAGGTCTACTAAAATACTTTGAATCAGAGCGACCGCAGGTTGCAGGATTAATTATCGCTGATTATTCCGAAGAATTTTCTCATTGGAATTCACAGCGTTCGTTAGGAGAATGGTTGCGAAGTTACAAGGTTCCTGCGCTCACTGGTGTAGACACCCGTCAACTTACCAAGTTACTTAGAGAGAATGGGGTGATGAATGGAGAAATTATCTTTCCACAGACAGAGAGCAAATTTAATTTTTTACATAAAAATTTGGTGGCGGAGCTTTGTGCCAATAATAGCGCCAATAATTCTGCCAATAATTTTGTCAATAATGCGGAGAAAATTATTGATTATCACCCGCCACTAGGTACGGGGATGGGCCGGGGAATAGGTAAGAGAATTTTGGCAGTGGATTGTGGGATAAAGTCGAACATTATCCGCTATTTTTTGAGTTTAGGTTTGAGTGTCAGGGTGGTTCCTTGGGATTATGATTTTACTGAAGATGATTTTGATGCACTCTTTCTTAGTAATGGCCCAGGTGATCCGGCAGATTGTGTGCAGACGATTGCAAATTTGCGAAAGTTTATGCAGCAAGAGGCATGTCGATCAGAGAATGCGGTCCGTCCTATTTTTGGAATTTGTTTGGGCGGTCAATTGTTGGCCTTGGCCAGTGGGGCGCGTACTTATAAATTGAAGTATGGACATCGTGGGCATAATTGCCCTTGTATTGATTTGACTACAGGACGTGGTTATATTACTGCTCAAAATCATGGTTATGCCATCGATCCCCACGGACTGACTTGGAATGTCTATTTTATTAACGCTAACGATAATACTGTAGAGGGAATTATTCATCCCACGCTCCCTTATTCAGCGGTGCAATTTCATCCAGAAGCACAAGGTGGTCCTACCGATACTGCGTTTCTATTTCACCGTTTTTTGCGGCAAATCAATGGATATGTTGACCCAAAATCGATACAGCTGCCATCACAGCTTCCTTTGCAACTGCCCTCGCAACTTTCTTCTCCGCTTCTTCCGCCACTGCGGCGAGTTTTAATTTTAGGATCGGGAGGATTGTCTATTGGGCAGGCGGGGGAATTTGATTATTCTGGCACGCAAGCGATTAAGGCGTTAAAGGAGGAGGGTATTTATATCATATTGGTTAATCCCAATGTAGCGACAGTGCAGACTACTATTGATTTTGCTGATCAGGTTTATTTTTTGCCAGTGAATGGAGAATACGTCAGCAAGATTATTGAGAAGGAGCAACCAGATGGAATTTTGCTCTCATTTGGGGGACAAACGGCCCTGAATACCGGGATAGAGTTGTATCAACAGGGAGTATTAGAACAACATCGAGTAAGGGTACTGGGTACAAGTATAGAGACAATTATTGCCACGGAGGACCGAAAGCTTTTCACTGAAAAAATGCGGGAGATTTCGGTTGCGGTCGCCCCAAGCTTGGCGGTTAATAGCGTGGAAGAAGCAATTAGTGCTGCTCAGGAGATCGGTTATCCGGTGATTATTCGGGCAGGGAATGCCTTGGGAGGACTGGGATCGGGAATGGCAGATGATTCAGCAACTTTGCGTGGGATTGCTCGGCAGGCGCTTTCTTTAGCGCCGCAAATTTTGGTAGAAAAGTCATTAAAAAATTGGAAAGAGGTAGAATACGAAGTGGTGCGTGATGCCTATGATAATACTATCACTGTTTGTAATATGGAGAACTTCGATCCTCTGGGCATACACACCGGTGATTCTATCGTGGTGGCGCCATCACAAACGCTCACGAACGATGATTATCATATTTTGAGAGAGACTGCGATTAAAGTTGTGCGTCACCTGCAGATAGTGGGAGAGTGCAATATTCAGTATGCGTTAGATCCTCGCTCTAGAAGTTACTACGTGATCGAGGTTAATGCCCGACTTTCTCGTAGTAGTGCTCTGGCGTCTAAGGCCACTGGTTATCCATTGGCCTTTATTGCTGCGAAATTGGCATTGGGGCAGAATTTATTGATGCTGAAAAATTGTGTGACTAAAGTGAGTAGTGCTTTTTTTGAACCAGCACTAGATTATTGTGTAGTAAAAATTCCACGCTTTGATTTACAAAAATTTTCCAACGTTTCTTCCAAAATTGGGACAGCAATGAAGAGTGTGGGAGAGGTGATGGCAATTGCTCGTAGCTTCGAAGAGGGGTATCTAAAGGCGATTCGCATGGTGTTTCCCCGTATGAAGGGGTTTGTACCTGAGGAGGAGACTGCGGGGGGAAAGGTACTTACTGATGCAGAATTGGAAGAGGAATTACGAAATCCATCTGCCAAACGGTTCTTGTCGCTTTTTACTTCCATGCAGCGCTATCAAAGTTTTACGTTAGCAAAAATCTATGAACTTTCCGGAATTGATTATTGGTTTTTGAGTAAAGTTTTGCGTATTACTAAAGTTATTGCTGAACTGAAAAGTATTGTGAATTCTACTGAGAATTGTACGGAGAATTGTACTGAGAATTGTACTGAGAATTCTACTGAGAAGGTCATAAATCGTGATCTATTGTTACGCGCCAAATGCGTAGGGTTATCTGACGAAAATATCGCTTTTTATCTTTCTATAGGGGGTAGAAAAATCGAGGCATCTGCAATACGTATGCTAAGAATGAGTTATAATATTCTCCCCTACATAAAAGAGATCGATACTACAGCTGGTGAGTATCCAGCGCAGACTAATTATTTATATTTTACTTACAGTGCTAGTTGTCACGATGTTACGCCGCTTGCGGACTCGGCCGTTTTAGTAATTGGGAGTGGACCATATGGTATTGGAACTAGTGTTGAGTTTGATTGGTGTGCGGTAACTGCAGTTCGAACTTTGCGTAAACTGAATTATAAAACCATTGTCCTGAATTCTAATCCAGAGACAGTTAGTACCGATTTTGATGAATGCGATCGGCTCTACTTTGATGAAATATCTTTAGAGCGAATTTTGGATATTTATGATTTTGAAAAATGCAAGGGAGTAATTTTATCGGTAGGAGGACAACTACCTAATAATTTGGCATTAGCATTATATTGTCAAGGAGTACCGATATTAGGAACTTCACCCATTGATATCGATCGAGCAGAGGATCGCAATAAATTTTCGTCTTTGTTGGATACGCTAGAAATCGATCAACCTCAGTGGAAAAATTTGGAGAATCTGCAACAGGCGACTGTTTTTGCCTCAGCAGTTGATTACCCTGTGTTAGTACGCCCTTCATACGTTCTTAGTGGCCAAAATATGGTGGTGGTTTATGGCGAGAAAGATCTAGTTAAGTATTTGCAAGAAAATTCAGAAATCTCTAATGATTACCCAGTCACTATTTCCAAATTTATCTCTAACGCTAAAGAAATTGAGGTTGATGCGGTGGCCAATCGAGGAGAAATAATTCTTTATGCTATTAGTGAGCATATTGAAAATGCAGGAGTACATTCAGGGGATGCCACTTTGGTTTTACCAGCACAACGTCTTTACATAGAGACAATGCGCAAGATAAAAAGCATTAGTCGTAAAATAGCTAAAGCATTATCGATTACGGGTCCCTTTAATATTCAATTTTTGGCAAAAAACAATGAAATCAAGGTAATTGAGTGTAATTTACGTGCGTCGCGAACATTTCCGTTTGCCTCCAAGGTTTACAACGTTAATTTTATTGAGGTAGCAGTTACGCAGATGTTGGACGCAAATTCTCTTGATGATTCTTCAAAATCAAAAAGTTATTTAAACAAATCGCTATTCGAACCAGACTATGTAGCAATTAAAGCGCCGCAATTTTCTTTTACCCGATTAAAGGGTGCCGATCCGGTCTTAGGGGTAGAAATGGCCTCTACGGGAGAAGTAGCGGCCTTCGGCGATAGTGTATTGGAAGCATTTGTTAAAGCGATCCAATCAACTGGATTCGTTTTGCCTAAAAAGAATATACTGCTTTCTACTGGTACTCCTAAAAATAAATGTGATTTTTTGAAATATGCTTGGATGTTAAAAGAGTTGGGTTTTACCCTTTATGCGACTGATGGGTCTGCCTTACACCTTGGGTATAATAAAATTGAGGCGCATACCCTTTATTGGCCGCTAGATGAACGGCGACCAAACGTGGTGGAGTATATTCAAAATAAGCAGGTGGATTTGGTAATCAATATTCCAAAAAATTTGGGACCAAGAGAGTTGAGCAATGGTCAGATAATTCGCAGAACGGCGGTGGATTTTGGTGTGCCATTGATTACCAATATTCAGTGCGCAAAATTGTTGGTAGAAGCGTTGTATCAAAAACCAAATTTGCAGATAAAGAGCGCCGGAGAATATTATCAATTATCATAAGATAAGATAAGATAAGATAAGATAAGATAAGATAAGATTGATTCTAGCTGTTCTTAAAATGACGACGAATAATTTTTAATAAATCGCTTTTGCGATATGTTTTGCTATTGACATCCTCACCTGCCTACATTAGGCCTTTAGACAGGTGAGGATGTCAACCGTTATTCTTTATCATTCTTTTCGCCCGGATTGCTCGCATCTTCAGTAATTTCGATATTGGTTCCATACCATTTTATTAACTTCTCTTTATTATCGCGAATTGGAATAGCATTTGTTTTGAACAAGCGATAAATACCGTCTTTTCTACGAAGACGAAACTTGATAATAAAGGGGACTTCAGCTTTGATTACACCCCGTCGCATAATTAACTTCACTTTTTGAAGTGTACTGATTGTGCTAACAAGGGGAATGAAAAAGAAAAAATCATTCTCAAATTGGCAAGAGGCCCGTAGACTCCAAGGTATTGATCTGTT
>JADGBS010000238.1 GCA_015231325.1 Oligoflexia bacterium
TGAAACCATACCTATGCCCTCTAAATCGAGCTTGCCATCCTTTTTTAAATTAAGCATAACCTCTTTTTGCTCTATGGCAAAATCTAGTCGCTCACTTTTTAATTTAGCTACAAGCGAATCTCTAGTAGCACTTCCAACATCTATCGAAATATTACCTTCGTAGTGCTCATAGTTGAAGCCAGCAATTCCACCAATTCTAAACTTTTTTATTTCTTCCATCGTTGAAATTGCGGGTGGAGTTAAAAACTTCTTTTTAAGGTAAAAAAACATTAGATGAGTAGAATAAAGTGGTTTAGTGTAGTTTGCATATTTAGCTCGATCATCTTTGTAGGAAGCGTTAGGAACCATATCCACTTGTCGTTTTTCAATCTCTTGCAAACATCTTTTCCAGGGAAAAATTTTATGTTGAACCTTTATTTTTTTACGTTTAAAAATCTCTTCTATGATATCCACAGCGATGCCATATAATTTTTGACCGGAATCCATCATCAAGTAAGGGGGTTTTAAGGTATCTTCCCAAGCAATAGATGCTTCTTCGGATGCTTTTTCGGATGCTTTTTCGGGATTATTGGCAAAGGCAGCCCTCGGCCCAAAACCTAAAAATGCCATAATAGTAATAGTAATAGTAATAGTAATGATAGAAGACGCACTGAACACTTTAAACACTCTCATGTAGGCATTGCTCCTTTCTAATTTATTTGGTCACCACCCGCTCCCGCTACCAAAATCCAATGATATTAAATAGTATTGATGTCGTAAAGTTTGACCTGTTTACTTATTGATCTTTGAAAAAATAGTTGAGTAAAAGGCGCGGTTGGTGCGTACTAACCACACTTTTTGCTCTACTACTCTCCTTTATTTTTTGATTTATTTTTTAAAGTCCTGAATGTAGGATGCTCTAGATGTGTATGTATATGTGTATGTGTATCTGACTTATTTTTAGGAGGGACTATGATGAATTTTTTTAGAATCGCGAGTGTAATGATTTTTATATCTCTAACAGCATCGAGCTTTGCAACTGACAATAGCTCAGGATGTGGACCGGGATGGTACATAGTAAGAGAAAACTCTTTGGTCTCGTCAGCATTACGGGCCACCACAAACGGTATCTTATTTCCATCCACCACTATAGGCATGACTTTGGGAACTTCCAATTGCACTAAGCACTCTCTAGTGATGAAAGAAAAAGAGAGTCTATATTATATGACCCAAAATTATTCGGAGCTTCAAAAGGAAATTGCACAAGGAGGAGGTGAATTTCTTGATGCATTTTTTACCACCGTTGGATGCCAAGGAGATCAGGTTCAACACTTCGCCCAAAAAATGCAGGCAAACTACGGAGCTATTTTTAGCAAGCAGCAAAAACAAATGATGAATAAAGAGTCCATCGGTCTATTGGAAGTATATAAAGTAATTTTAAGCGATCCTCAACTAGTACAGGCCTGCTCACTTGTTCAAAGTTAAATTTATTTTTTTCCTTTTATACATCACCATCACCGTCATCATCATCACAACAACCACCACTACAAGAGCTGATGTTGCGGTTACTGTTGTGGTTACTAAAGAAGCGCGGATGCCTGCCTGGCACAACTTGCTTTATTACAAAAAGTCATCGCGGATCCTGAGCAAAAAATCTTTGTATCAATCGTTAGTTCAAGATTCTAAATTCTTTGTCTCTCCTGAAGGACCATATTCTCCAGAAGCGGAGATGCAAGCATTTATTGACAATGCGCAAAAATTATATTGTATCTTTCCTGCGCGCTATTTATATCTAAAGCAGAGATTTCCTACACTAATCACTAAAGAGTTGGATCTGGACCATTGCCCTGAATTAAAGGAATGGGTAGAGAACATTGATGCCCGAGAAGTTTACCTAATTTATGCCTCCGCCTATGCCAATAATCCGGCATCGATGTTTGGCCATACTTTGCTGAGATTTTCGGGACGTAATCGCGGTTCTAGGAATTCCGCGGAGATCACCAATTATAGTGTCGCATTTTTAGCTGCAACTCAAAACGATGACCCATTTACCTATACCTACAAGGGAATAGCGGGTGGATATCTCGGTTATTTTAGTATACTTCCGTTCTATGAAAACCTGTCGCTTTATAACAATGCTGAGGGACGAGATCTTTATGAGTTCAAAATCCATCTAACTGCTAAAGAAGTACGCTTTTTAGTATTTCACTTGTGGGAATTGATACACCAAAATAAAGGAAGCATGCCCTATTATTTCTTTACCGGAAACTGTGCCTCATTTTTAACCAAACTTTTAAATGCAGTCCGCCCGGAATGGAAGCTAGGTGAAACTACATCTACTTTTGTAATTCCGATAGAGACGATAAAAGAGATGATAAATAAAGATATTATCCATCCAACAGGATATCGTCCGTCTGTCAGAAGGAAAATCAATCATCTACTTTCGCAAATGACTCCGGAGGAACGAAAAATTTACGCTGATGGATTGCACAATTTCCAACAAATGTCGCAAATAAAAACTCCTTTGGTGTTAGATGCCATGAATGAGTATTGGAACTTTCAGTTTTATAAAGTAAATGGAAATTTAAACGAGCAAGATAATAATTTACGAGAGTTATCACTACTTCAACGTGCTACGCTTGGAACAGCACCCGCTCCACGTTCACAAAACACAGACGGGAAAACGGACGGGAAAGTGGAGGTGCATCTCGGCCATTTTCCAAAAAGGATTGGAATTGCAATCTCCTCCAATTCCAATTCCAATTCTAATTCTAATTCTAATTCTAATTCTGATTCCCGCTGGAATTTTTCCCTCGGTCTAGGCAATCATCATTTAGATGACCCTTTTATTGGTTATGATCCTTATTCCTTCATCTCATACTTAACGTTGGAAAGTGATCTTCACCATTTAAAAAAATTGGGGATTATCGATATCCATTCGCTCTCTCCATTTATTCTATCTTTACCTACGGCCTCCTGGCAGGTGGCCCTAAGTTACAATCATTATCACCCGAATGAGCTTCCAGAACTAAATCGTCGATTGCAGTTAAAAGGAGGCGTGGGATTTTCGATGGTGAACAACCAGGAGAATCTATTGGTATATTCCTTGGTGGGATTGACCGCCTACTCCACGTTTGTTGTACCTGTTAATAAAAAAAACAAGCATCATAGTTTTGCCTACGCCGTTCCTCGTGCAGAAATTGGGTTCAAGTGGAGTAGTGAAGGGGGGAACAAAATGGGAAGTAAAGGAATATTTATTCCATGTTCGCTGTATATTATGCAAGAGATCTATTTTCCATTTATTAATAATCCCATTGCCAGGGCACAGACCACCATTTCTCTTAATTATTATCCTCGTTACTATCAGCAACGTTGGGGAAGATTTTTTTTTGAAGGTGAAAGAATCTCGTATCATTTTTACGACGGACACAGTCGAGATGATAATTACGTTGGAAGCGCCAGGCAATCCACTGCCTACCAACTATCATTAGGCCATATCTTTTATTTTTGATTGGTCACGTCCACTTTGTCACTTTTCAAAAATGATAAAAACCATGTATAAAAAAAACTTAATTGTGCCATAATAAAAAAAGCAAATTTAAAGAGGTGGTAACGTTCACCCGGGATTCGACAATCACTGATGGAGAACAGCAGGGAAAGTCGGACGAGATGAGATCTTTATTAGAAAACGAGTCTCTTATGAGTGAGCGAGTCATGTCGCAATATCAATGTAAGTATAATTCATGGGCACAATTCTTCTTGTTGTAGCTCACATATTTAATTGAATAGATTAGGATTATTTTAAAATGAAAAAAAAAGATGGTCTTTGGAATTTCTTTATTACCCAATTGTTATTTTGCCAGCTCGCTGTTCTCACTACCACTTCCTCATACGTTCTGGCCAGTAGTGAGCGTGAACAACATTCCATTGAATGGGGACGCATTTCAGAACTCTATGATCATAGTATAGGTGATCTCGAGCGTGTAAAACGTGAAAAAGAGGAAGAAGTGTTACAACTACAGTTAAATTCAAATGCGACGGCGCTATGTGCAAGCATATCTTCACTGTTCGTAGCATTAGTTGTGACCGTATGTGACGGGCCGAGTGCAGTTGCTGATGTAGCTATGCACACAGGCGTAATGGTAAGTACGTTAGCTGCTGGTTCTGTTGTGGTGTCGGCAAGTGGGGGATTTAATAACGCCCTAGGGTGGTGTGTAGGACTTGGATCAGTCACAAAAAAAATGGACAGTCTTATTAAAGCTCAAGGAATTTTGCAGTATGTACACTCCGATCCCCCGCATATGTACTGTTATTTCTATCCTGTTTTTGCTTCATTTAATTCATCAGCAAGCGAAATCATTGCCAAAAGACAGGCCTTCATCAACACTCATCCTATCCGGCCACCCCAAAGTTCAGATGACACCAGACGTTTTCTTTTACAAACAAGAGCACGAGAGATTCACACCTGTTTTGTTACCCAAAAAAACATTTTCAAGATTTTAGACAATTCTAGAAGTGATGAAATTTGTCCTCATGACCAACCTTTGAACTTCGAAGAATTGTTTCAGTATGTAATAAATAAACTTGAATTTGAAGGAGAGAATGCAGTAGCGCTTTTTGCGTGCGACGAGAGATGGGAAAATATGGGAACAGAGATGTGGGAGGGATTGACAGATAAATGCATGGTTCTGCTGAAGTTTGGACTAAAAACTCCCTCCTCCTCCAATATTTGAAAGTCAAAAACAACTAACTGTCGCTGTTTTTTTCAAGATAAAAACGAAGATGAACGAGAGCATTACATTTTAGAGACATTTACTCATAATATTGAGGAAACTAGGAGAAAACTAGGTACCAGTGGACTCTTTTTTGGAACAAATATCGAGTTGTAAAAGAAGTCAAAAAGAAAGTCTACTGGTACCTAGACCCCTCAAAGAAAGGAGGTCTAGGTACCGGAGGTCTAGGGGGAGGTCTAGGTACCAATAGACTTTTTTTGGAACAAATGTCGAGTTGTAAAAGAAAGTCAAAAAGAAAGTCTACTGGTACCTAGAACCCCCTCCAGAACTTTGTATGAGTCTATTGGTACCTAGAACTCCAAAAATTCAATGATGTCGGATATAGTCAATTAAGCGCTCAGGATTGATTATATTTCCAATATCTTTTACAGAATCCGACGTAAGAATAGCTAATTTCCAAAAGTTTTCAGGGGTGATGTCTTTTTTTATTTGGCACGTTAACGCATATAAACCAGCAACAAACGGTGGTGCCCAGCTGGCCCCACCAATTCTGCTGAAATAATAATCATTCGCGCCAGAGGGACTGGCCAAAGTTTTAGGTTCAATCGGAATACAAAGACCGTTCTGAAATCTACGGTTTTTTTGGTGAATCATCAGAGATGCCTTATAAGACTTAAGATTGTCCGGGTCATCCCAGATAACCCTACCTACATATCCAAGGAGGTGTTTCTTTTGATCAACATATATCACTAAAATATTTTCTTTTTCTGCCCTTTCTATCGCATCTAATGCGGGCTGGTTATTCTTGAAAAATTCAACCGCTAAAGAAATAGAAATTACTCTGATTTTATTTTCTGGACGTAATTTTTTATTAACATCAATTTATAGTGGACCCCATTGTCTAGACCAAAATTTCTAATATTTTGTGATTTCTTTCACCTAAAAGGACGGTCTTCCCCGAAGGGAAAAGGGCCGCTACCATTTGTCGCTCGTAGGATAAAACTATATTC
>JADGBS010000239.1 GCA_015231325.1 Oligoflexia bacterium
TTCGCGTAGATGGGAGTGTCGTTTGCTGGGGGGATAAGCATATTGGGCAATTAAACAGAGTTCCCAGTATTGAGCAGAAGTTCACCTCAATTTCCGCTGGAGCGCTTCATACCTGCGGCATTCGCATCGACGGGAGTGTCGTTTGTTGGGGGGATAACGATTGGCAGCAGCTAAACAGAGTTCCCAGTATTGAGCAGAAGTTCACCTCAATTTCCGCTGGAGCGAATCATACCTGCGGCATTCGCGTAGATGGGAGTGTCGTTTGTTGGGGAAACAACCGTAACAGACAATTAAATGGAGTTCCGACTGAGGGGTTCTAAGAATGAGCTAGATTACACAAACCATACCTTCCCGTCCGCCCCATTTTCGCCCAAAGTTAGCTGTCGATCAACTATCTCCCACGCACCGAATCCCAGCACCTCTACTATCCTGACCATTTCGCTTAGATTCCATCAACATAACATACATTATTATCAATAGAGTGCTTTTTCATTAGATTCCCATTTCCTCGCAAAAACGCTCTGGCGTGAGAAAAACAATCTCCCAAAATTTCAAATGCACTATTATGCCACTATCTCCAGTAATAATTATTTTAGTTTTGACCGTTACAGCAAGTTCCAACAAAAAATGATCCTTGCTATCCGAAAATAATCCGGTCGTAATTTTTTTAGGAGTAATCCTTTCGGACCACAGTTGTCTCATTAAAATCGTAAGTGAATTTCAAGGACAAATATTATAATGTCTCCATCGCCATTAATTATAATTTAGGGGTGGGCGATGGAAAAATGGAGTAAAAGTAAAGATGAGTTACTAGTTCTGTTTAACGAGTTAGAGGATCCTATAATTGATCATCATAAAAAATATCCTCTCAACGAGATAGTTTTCCTGACCCTGTATTCTTGCCTAATCAATGTCGAAAGCTGGAGTGCAAAAGAAATAGTCGGTAATGAGAGGTTGGATTTTTTGAGAAAGTTTTTCGAATTTAAAAATGGAATACCTTCCCATCAAACAATAGGTCGTGTGTTCTCGTTGTTAAAACAAAAAAATTTCGAAACCTTTTTCAGAAAGTGGACGTTTTTGATGTTTGGTGAAAATTATGATGGAAAACAGATTGCGATTGACTGGAAAACGTTACGGGGATCAATAGATAAATCAAAGAATCAAGCAGCCTCCATCTCCATTAATGCCTGTGCAGTGGATAATGGCATTCTCTTGGCCCAAATGAAAGTAGACGGAAGACTAATGAAATCACCGTAGTGGCTGAAATGCTAGAATCGCTAGATATCAAGGGAGCAATGATATCAGCAGATGCTTTGAATACTCAAAAGGACATCGCCACTAAGATTATCTATGACAAAGCAAACTACACGTTGTCACTGAAGGGGAACCATCCACTTCTCAATGAAGCTGTTGAAAGATTATTTCAAAACAATCAAACGAGGCAAAAACGCCTGCATTAGAGCTTGTTGAAAAAGAACATGGTTTTCACACAACGAGGAACTACAATTTGCTTGATGTCGATAAGTACAACCTACCCCAGTTAATAGATTGGAAGGGTTTGATGGCCGTAGGCAAAGTTCAGATGCTGTGCATACAGTCAAAAAAACAAGAAGTAGAAGTACGCTATTATCTTTGAAATCTGAGTGGGTTGTTCTTGCAATATTTAGTAGGTGCAGTCGCTATCGCAGGTTTGGATTTAGCAAAAAAATTCTGCATCGACAATAGAAGTGAATAATCGGTACCGAGTATTCATGCCTATTCGTGCCGCCCGAATCTGTTTTGCCCGGTTGGAACAAATATGCGAATACGAATACGTGGTATTATCAAAATTGGTGTGGGTAAATATTCAATTATTTTTTCAGTTCTGTGCTAATACCGTGCTAACATTGGGAGGGCCATGCGACCTTTGCAAATATGTGCGTGCAAAAAGTCGCGTGATACTTTTTGACCTTTGTACCAACACCAATTTATATCACAAGATTATTAACTTATACTGACCTCGGCCAAGGAGATTTTGTTATGAAAAAGTTGTTAGTAGCATTTTTATTAAGTCTTACTCTTATGAGTTGTGCAACAACAATTAGTCCAACGACAGGAAAAAAATTTGATCCAAAAAGCAAAGTAGAATGCATCGATATTTGCAAAGAAGTTAATATGCCTTTGCAAGCACTGGTTGTAGTAGCAGGAATGTCTGGATGCGTTTGCGGGAATAAGGATATGGCAAATGTGAGCAATGCAAGTGGTGTTATGGGTGGCGCTGTAGCTGAGATTATTGCCCAACAATACAAAAACAACAACAGCAACGGAAGTGAAGATATACACAGGAATGATCGAGTGGGAGAATCTCACTCACAGGCAAATAAAATCTAGGGAAGGAGAGGTACAATATAAGTAGACAAGGTGCATAGCGCCTCTTTCAGTGTCTCAAGATTCAGCTGGGCCCTATTGGTCCTAGTGGTGGTCACGATCTATAATCGTTTTATGTGGAAGGTTGGTATTCGTACCTACAATAATTTATAAAGCAATAAAAATTTTACCTACAAACGAAAGAGGTCTTTATGAAAAACTTATGTTCATACCTGTATTTTTCTTTAGCAGCAATAGCAACGATAATAGCATCGTTGAATAATGCCTTTCCTGCTGATGCACAATTAGAACTTAGAACTTTTAAAAAAATCCTGGCGATTCAACAGGTAGAAATTACTCGTCTAAAAACCAATACAGGTTCCGTCGGAGATGTCCGCGCTTCGGTACTTACACCCGCTCAATTTCGCGAAAAAAATGGTTCCTCTTGGACCCTGATGGATGGTAGTACGCTAGCTCTCACCGATGAACTAAGAATACTTACTGGAATGACGACCGTTCCTGATGCACGCGGACGATTTTTGCGCATGAAGGATCATAGCGCAGGGGTTGACGTTGCTGGTGATGTCGCAATTGGAACCAAGGAAAATGATTCAACAAAAAGACCCAATGTAGACTTTACTTTAAACACAAATTCAGTCGGTAATCACAGTCATTCTATTTCTGATCCTGGTCACTCTCACAATTTTAGATGTTCAAGTGAACCTACAACAAGTAGCGGCGAAGGTGTCATTGTTTACAGTCAACCACCAATAGGACATTGGTTTCACGCTTGGGATGAAATACAAAGGAACGTTACAGGAATTACTATTCCAAATTCTGGTGCTCATGGCCACTCAGGGACAATAGACGGTGGTGGCGATGCAGAAACCAGACCTAAGAACGTAGTTGTAAACTACTTCATTAAGATTAATCATTAGGATTAATCTTAATATTAATCCATAAAATTTATTGTAATTTGAGTAGAAAATAAAAACAGAAAAAAAAAGTCTCACTGTATTCATACTCACGGTCGCGCTCACCATCGTTATTTTTGCTTTTGTTATAACATCGCTCAATCCATCAATAAGCTGTGAAACAAATTGTGTAATTAGCTAAGTAATGAGCTGTGTAGGGAACTTTATAACATCTATAGTTCGTTTTTGATTTTTTGATTTGTGTAATAAATTCAGTAAAAATAGTGAAAAAAAATTAATAAATTCGCGGTCAAGAAAGGAAAATATTCCAAGTACCGTGCTAATATTGGTGGAGATATTATATATATCTTTATCACTGTTTGCACGGGGTTTTCCATGAGAAAAGGTTTATCAACATTATTTTCTACATCTTTTGCTTTCTTTGTTTTATTTGTTTTATTTGTTTTATTTGTTTTCCATATTTTCTGTGAGCAAACGGTGTTTGCAGCAGACCCGTTAGTAGTTGAGATGCGAAATGAATTGGATAAGTTAAAAAAAGTCGTCGCTATTCAGCAAACTAAAATATCTTCAATGAGCGATCGCCTAACTTATCCTGGCGAGATCAAGGCATATGCAGGAAACAATCCACCGAACGGATATTTGCTTTGTGATGGCCAACAATATAATAGAACCGGAACCTATTCTAATCTTTTTCACGTTATTGGGACAACATGGGGTTCTGGCGACGGTTCTACAACATTTAATGTTCCTGATTTACGTGGCATGTTCCTTCGGGGTGCAGGTACAAACGCTACTAAGCTTAAGGCCATCGGAGGAAATTTTTCAGGCGATGTCGTTGGAACCTTCCTGTCCGATCAGGGACAAGATCATAAACACATAGATGCAGGACACACTCATCCCTTCAAAAGGTACAGGGACGTATCCTACCAGAGTGCACCCTCTTGGGGCAGTGAAGGACCTCTTCATCAAGAACATTATGGGTTAACCGGATACGCAAATATTGGTGGTCCTGTAACCAATAATAGCGGAACGCCCAGAATAGGTGATGAAACAAGACCAGCTTCATATTCAATTAATTATATAATTAAATATTAAAAGGAGTCCTTTGTGAGTTTACCAAATGCTACAATACTACGACCACAGCATAAAAATTCCAGCGCAATATTCGTAATATTCCAACTGACAATTCTTTGTTTCATTTTCATATACAACACCTCAGCACAGGCCGCACCCGCACCCGCGCCCATGCCTGCGCCTGCGCCTGCGCCTGCGCCAGTACACGCTGCTGCAGATAACGAAAATCGTCTAAAAAAGGTTATTGCTATTCAGCAAGTAAAATTGGCCGGAATGAAAAATGAATTAGATGACGCAAAAAAGCACCTTGTCCCAACTGGAACCATCATCTGGTGGTACCGCGCAACTGCCACTCAGGCCATTCCGGATGGTTTTAAAATTTGCGATGGTACCACAATCAACTCACCTGGTAGTACATTGCACCAAACCAATTCTCCCAATCTTATCAATAAATTTGTTCGCGGAAGCACATCAGGGACTGGAGAGTCCGGGGGCAGCGACACTTTTGGCACAAATGACCAAATTTCCGGCACTACGGATAGTAATGGCGCACATAGACATAAAATACCTTTTTATGTTCCCGCAGGGGGAGGACGTTCCGCATTTATGATTAATTCGTGGGATAATAACGGAGAAACCGGACAAGATCCAACATTTGGAGAAAGCTGGACATTTCAACCGGGATCAGGATACATACCTCATCTCCCTCAGCCAACTGCTGGTACTTTATCAGTATCAGGCATGTCCGGGGCTCACCGCCACGGGTTCAATAGCAACCTTAACGGCATCGATAAAAAACCGGCATACGTTGGATTATTACCTCTGATAAAAATGTAACTTCTGGAAAAAAGGGGAAAAAAGCTGCCTAGGGCCTTTTTTAATATTGGCGGTATTGTAACCAATAATAGAACGCCAAGAATACAAGAATACAAGAATACAAGAATACAAGAATACAAGAATAGGTGATAAAACGAGGCCAGCTTCATATTCAATTAATTATATAATTAAATATTAAAAAATGAGATGGAACAAAAAATACACTTAACATTTTACCTTCCTTTAATAATAAACGCTAGCAACAGTCCGGCAGTAATAAGGAGTCCTTTATGAGTTTCTCAAATGCTACAATACTACGACCACAGCATGAAAATTCCAGCGTAATATTACTAATATTCCAGCTGACAATTCTTTGTTTCATTTTCATATACAACACCTCGGCCCAAGCCGCACCTGCGCCTGCGCCTGCGCCTGCGCCTGCGCCAGTAAACGCTGCCGCAGATAACGAAAATCGTCTAAAAAAGGTTATTGCTATTCAGCAAGTAAAATTGGCCTGAATGAAAAATGAATTAGATGACGCAAAA
>JADGBS010000023.1:0-28007 GCA_015231325.1 Oligoflexia bacterium
TGGAATATTTGAAACAATCGGAACAATATTCAAGCACTTTCGTAGTTCTTCATCAATGGTTATCTGTGCGTTGTTGAGGGTCATAATAAGATTTTGGTTTATTTGGTGTATTGGGTATATAAAGAAAAAGCTGCTGTGATTTTTGAAAGAGCATATCGAAGTTTAGTTGTAGTCCGCTCAAAACCTCCTGTTTTTCACTAAAGATACTAAACATCTCTTGTGGTATTATCCGCACATCAGCGCTATCTAATTTATTATCAGTAATAAATTTATCGATTTCCTCAGAAAATAAGCATAAAGAAATAAACACTGGATGTCCTTGTTCTGAGTCGTCGCTATTTATTAATTTCATTAATCGTTCTAAAATACCTTTGTTTTTTGTTGAGTTCTTGCGTAATTCGTTGACGATAGGATCAATCCAAATAAGGTTCACCCGACTATACGTAGGTGGGCGAAAAGGCAGGTTGTTGGCGGTAATATTATCTTTCACATTGTAAAACAATCTTTCCTCTTCCCTAGTGCTATTGGCCGCTAAATTTACAGCAGTAAGGGCACTAATAAAATTATGGGACGAAGAATTACTGTTTTCGGTAATGTTTAATTTTTTTTGTGTCTCGAACCATAATTGATTATATAGATACTGAAATTGATGCGCAGCAATATAGGAAAAATTAAAACTAGTGCGCAAATTGGGGATATTAAGATACCTAGTAATATGGGTTCTTTTGCAATTGGCGGATGAATTAAAGTTTGCCCACGCTGGTAGTGGAGGGAGGAAGTATTCTGCCGCTCCAGAACTTTGGTAGTAGTCGTTAAGCGAACGATTTCTTAATTCACATGATGAGTTGATTGATCCACAGTTACTAAGAAGTATTAATAGCGATAGTATCGCAGTTGCAAATAGTAGTCGGGACGGTTGTTGGCGAGATAATTGTTTTAGCAGTTTTAGTAGTTTTAGTAGTTTTGGCATAACGGATACCTAATAGTAGTTATAATAATGGCGATTACGATTATTATAGCAATTATCGGAGTAAAAAAGATTCAAATTCTTTTTTGTACCATATTTCGATATACATTTGGCCTTTATTTGATTGAAATGGAATAACGATAGACTCCCCCTCTTGGTAACTCCAGTAAGAATTTCCCTTGAAAATTATCTGCTTTTTAGGAGGGATTTTACTTAGATGGACCACCGGCAAAGAATATTCCAATTTAAAGTTATCGCGCTGTAAATTTTTAACTTGACCAATAACGATGTTGACGATCTCGGCCAGTCCGTTGGCATTTTCCGTAGTCACTTCGCTACAATTATCTTTCAGCATGGTAGAAATAATTTTCAAATAGGTATCTCTGTTGCAAGTAATGGCCAAAGAGTAAAAAAAATCTTCAGAAGTAAAAAACACAATTCCTGCTACGTCTCCCTGAAGTTCGTTGGCATCTTGATTTTTTTTGACAAAAATCTTTTGGCGAATAAGAGGGGTATTGGCCTGAATAAATAAAGTATTGATCATGGCATTAGTGAAAGCACGAACAAATGAGTAGTTGTTTTTTTGAGAAGCGGTTGCTGAATTTTCAGTATTTTCTATGAATTCCAAACTATCTTGTACGCTTTCTAGGATCAAAAAGGTATTGAAGTCTGTATGTGGACAACATTGTTTTAAGTTTTCGGTAACATTAATCAATACTAATTTTTTTTGCAAGTCCGATAGTTGATTATTTAGGATGGTGAATATTCCCATCCAGGTCAAGGGAACGTATTCTGTGATAAAGAAATTTACGATAATATTGATTGGTTTTAATATAATATTTTTAGCATATTCTATAAAATCTTCCGGAATATTTTGGGGAAGTTCAGTGCGATTCAAATAAATAATAACGTGTTTTTCTCCTTCGATTATCTTATAAAGATTGTCAAATGTTGCTGCTGACAAATTTTTGGTCCCCCTTTAAAACTACTATCAGAATAGTTGTCTTACAAAAATTATTATCATTTTTTTATTTGTTTATAGTATTGTATCACATTTTTTTGTTTGTAGAGTATGGCGTATTCGAACGCTGTTTTACCGCTAAAATCTTTGATAAACGGATTCATTCCCAACTTAATTAACACTTTTGCCGAGTCTATTGCTCCATAGATTGAAGCGAGCATCAAGAGACTTTTTCCATCGAAAGTAAGATTAGTTTTGGCCCCCTTCTCCACTAAATATTTCAAAACTGACGCTTGATTAGCGATAGTTGCTAGTGCCGACGAGGTCATTCCTTCGTTATTTTTACCATCAATATGTGAACGATTTTTCAACAATATTTTTACCACCTCTAAATTTCCCTTAATTGAAGCGAACATCAGTGCGGTAAAACCCTTAGAATCTTTTAGACCGACGTCTCCGCCATGTAGTAGCAATGCATTGAGCAGAACTAGGTCTCCCTTATAGGCGGCAAGCATCAGCGGTGTTTGCCCAGACTCGTTTTTACTGTTAGGATCGATTTGTTGTGCATCCTGTTCATTAGGGAGACTTTGAATGCTAATCTCAGGCACTATTGGCGAGATGTTGAGGTTAATATCGATGTTGCCAGAGGTACTGACAGTAGTAGGCGTGGACGGCGGAAGTGGTGTATCTGTATTTATATTTATTTCTTCAGTAGTATTTGGAACAGTTGGAGTATTCGGAACAATTGGAATATTTGAAACAATCGGAACAATATTCAAGCACTTTCGTAGTTCTTCATCAATGGTTATCTGTGCGTTGTTGAGGGTCATAATAAGATTTTGGTTTTTGATTTGTATTTCGTTTGCTAGATGGAAAGCTGTACGGCCAAGATTATCTTTAAGAGTAAGATTGGCGCCCTTTTCTATTAGATCGGTGACAACTACTGCCTGCTGCTTTTCAATGGCATACATCATTGCATTTTTGAGCTCATTGTCTTGGGCATTTATGTCTGCCCCTGCATTGGTTAATTCCTTCGTTATTAATAAATTTTTTTGTTGATTTTCTAACTTGCGCATTTCTCGTCTAATCTTCAATTCACTATTTTTAATTGCTTCATTATTTTGTTCAATTTTTGCGTTGGTCAGGGCGTCTTTGAGAATCTGGAGTTGGTCGATGTCGACGGATTCCAAAGAATGTAGCGCATAGAGCAGGGCACTACGGCCGTTGTTGTCCTTGAGTTCTAAATTAGCGCGGTATTCAGTTAATATTTTTACGATATCAATATGACCTGCACTAATGGCATACATAATAGCGGTCATTCCGCTGCTGTCTTGCAAATTGACATTTGCCTTATGTTTTAGGAGCAACTTTACAGTTGCAAGGTCACCGCTTTTTGCTGCTAACATCATGGCAGTCTGCCCTGTGCGATTTTTAGCATCAAGTTCTCCTCCACAAGAAATAATCAGATCCACCACTCTGATTACCCCAGAGATAGTGGCAACGTGCAAAGGAGTCATTCCCATTTTGTCTGGAAGGGAAATGTTGTTTCCTTTTTGCAAAAATTTACGTAAAAACTCCAAATCGAAAGAGACAATGGCATTGGCAATATTGCTAACGGCATTGTCAGTGGAAGGAGTAGCAGGAGGATAAGAGGCAGATGGAGGATTGGTCGTGTTGTTCATCCATAACCTTTCAAGCGATAGGCCAGTAGCCCAACTAGCTCATTCAAAACATGATACAAGCGGTTAATATTTTGTAGCTCAAATTCTACATTAGTGTTTACGTTGTTTGTATTGTTGTTTGCACTGTTATTTATATTGTTATTTGTACTGTTAATTGTACTGTTAATTGTACTGATGATGCTTATTGCTGGGTAAGGGGTAGGGTTTAATCCCAGCTTTTTGGCGACGGCCACTGCTCGGCGGAGATGAAAAGCGCTACTGACAAGATAAAAATTATCAGTTGCTTGCAACTTGGCCAGCAGGGGTTTTAATTTCGAGAGCTCATCATAGGTATTAAGTACATCACTGTCTTTGTCTAAGAGTATTACCTGGTCCGATGGTATTGCCAAATCTTTTAGAAGCGCAAGAAATGATCTTCCTTCGTCGAGAAGACCGTCAGCAATTCTAAAATTATTTCCTCTAGTGACTAGTAGGTAGTCAACCTTTTTGTTTTGTAAGAGGCGCAATCCCTCAACTAGACGGCAGAATGCCCCATTGTAAAAATATTGCTTACTAAGAAGATCCTGCTGGATCGCATCCCCAGAGAGAACCACTGCCGCTCGGTGGTGAATAGGAGCAGTAATTACGGGATAATAATTTTCCAGGGAGCGGTACCAGCTCAAAGGTAATGGAGAAGTGCTTATGAAAAAAAAAGCAGCATAGACAATCGTCAACCAGCGAAGTTTGTTCCACCACTTTTTGCGTGCAACCAAAATTAATGCCAGGATTGGGAACAAAAAAAGATAAGTTTGCGGCATTATGACGAATTTGAATGCTTTTGAAATGATGTAAAACATAGGGCAATGACCATATGCAGAAAATAAGTACAGATAAGTGTAGTTATTTGTACTTATCTGTACTTATCCGGTTAATACTGTTTAATCACTCAAAACTTCTAGTAATAAACTAGCAACCTGCAGGAGATTCGCCCGAGTTACTACCTGAGGCAGTGGATCCTGTTTCTGCCATTGTCTTGCTTGGAAGTTTAATTGTTACTTCCTTAGGTAAACCGCCAATGCCACTGACTACTGTCCTGATTTTTTCAGCACGCATTTCCTCTTCTGCCCGGATCATCGGGTTGTAGTTTTGTAGGTTGCGTTCACCGTTAGGTGCGCCTGCTTTAAACCATAGTTTTTTGGTAAGTGACCCGAAAAGTAGCGGCATATAAGGGAGGAATTCAGAAGTTCCTTCAGTGGATCGATGTGAGAAGAAAGCGCTGAAGCCACCTTTTTTGATATTATCCAAGGCCTTCTCTAACGATGGTACTTCTAAATCTGCAAGTGCCTGATTTACACTCTCCAAATCACCTCTCGCGTCTAGAAAATCTTCTACCAGTTGAGGATCTGCCAGGCCAAGGACCACCTCGGCGGCCAAACGGGTTTCAGTGAAGGTTCCTGCTTGATTCAACTTTATTAGAACAGAGTTCCCGCAGCGCTTTGCTCGATCCGGTGATGCCAAGAAAGGGATGATGAAGCGCAGCTGAGTCACTGCTGCATCATCAATCACGATTTGCACTCGATCACCATATTTACCCGTCATCATGCGGTGTGCCTCAAGGTCAGATTCACTTCCTGGATCTTCCATGGTTACGAAATTAGGGGCGCTTTGCACTACTGACCAGTTGAAGTCGATCAATTGCTCGCGAGTTTTGATTCCTTGTCCAGAGAAGCGCATGTCATACTTCCCTTCCTGACGTAATTCTTCGGTCTTTTGGATTTCCGAAAAGGCATTATCGGTACCAATGGCGTAGTCTTCATTTTTTAGACCCAATTGTTGAGCGCACTCTTGGATTCGTTTTAGACCTTCGAAATTGTCTTTTACTGGGAACACAAACCCTCTTTCCTTCGCCGTACCAGTAGGCAAACCATCTCGGACCAGATTTTTTTCAAATTGTCGAAAAAACTTAGTACCAGTAACAAAAACGTCTTTTATAGATTTTTCGTTCATGGCAAAGAAAAACATCTCCTGGATATCTTGCTTGGTACCAGGTACGTGCTCACCACCACAGACCATATTGAAGGCAATGTTTGGCATATAGAAAGTTTTGAATTTATTTTTAGGGGGGGCCAGCAACTCCCATATCCGAAACTCAGATGCTTTTAATAGTGTTTGGAAGAAGACAGTAGATGCTGCTAGGCAAGCATTGCCTCCCCAGTTCTTTTTGTTTGGTCCTGCACCTTTAACCAGTTTGAGGTCAAAGGCAGCACACGCACTGAGAATATCCTGTGGGCGTTTTATCACCACTTTTTTGGGAAGTAGCGGGACAATATTTTTCTCGACTGATTTGATTGCCTTATCGTTGTCGATGTAGATCGCCTCTGCTTCGCCATCAGATGTACCCTTGGCGATCCCGTTTCTCTCCGACAGAGTAAAACAGTCTTTTCCTCGTTGTACATAAGCACTCAGTTCTCCCTCGAGTGTGAAAGCAGCGTAAGATGAGAGTATTTCTCGCGCTTTTAGTTTAAATTTAGTGACTGTAGTTTCTTTTGCCATAAAGCTCCTCCGAAAGATAAAATATAAATGTTAAGTATTATTAGGGTCATAATAGCACAATTATGTAACAGTTGAAGCGATCACTTTGATCTTACCAACCTTATTGATTTCATCGTGCTCATTGCAGTTGTTCTCAGACGTTCTCTTTCTTTTACATTAATTTTTTCTCTTTTGCTTCTAGATTTCAATTTTTTTCTATGTACTAGATGGAAAAAATCGGGAATTACTCAGGGAATTACTCGGGGAATTATATCGGAAACTATATTGAGGGCAATAACTGTTGGATAAGTATAATTATTTTATTGGCCAACCTGGTAATAATATTTTTATAATTTTTGTATAGAAGAAATATTTAAGGAACAGTTGAGGAATAATTTCAGGTACAAAGTTTTGCAAAGGATTACGACGTTTTATAACAGAAAGGAATACTCAAAGGATTACTCAAAGGAATACTTCATGTTAAAAACAAAATTCCAATCATTCATGTTTTTTGTTCTTTTGTCATCGACATTATCATTGTCATTGTTATTGACGTCGCTTGATGTTTACGCCAAGCGTTTTGCTAATGAGTATACTGAGTTTGAATTGCCGCCTGGATGGGAGTGTGCATTAGAGGGTTCGGAGTGGGTTTGTCAGAGCGACAACGTAGACAGAAAGAAAGAGGCCATAATAATTTTAGTTGCTAAAATTCGAGGGGAGCAAGATACATTAGAGCAGTATCTGGCCTATCTAAAACAAACCAAAACATATACTCTTCCAGGGGGCAGGGCACAGGTTTCTGAGCCGAAATATGCGAAACAGGCGGGGATCAATGACCATCAATGGATAGATGCTTTACATTTAGCATCAGAGGTTCCCGGTTTTTATACTCGCTATTTGGCCACTACCAAGGAAGATTTAGGTGTAGCTGTTACTTTTTCTGTGGGAAAAGATTTTTACGATTCCTACCAGGGCGTGTTTGATAAGGTGATTGCCTCACTGAGGGTCTTTAGGCAGAAACAGGTTAAGCTGCCTGGCTATGTTAGAAAGCAAGAAGATGGCCTCTTTGATTCATCCACTCTTCCAGAAGCTAAGGACAGTTTTAGAATCGATGGAAAAAAGAACAAGGAGGAGGGGATTAAGAAAAAAGGTGATGATGGCAGTACAATGCTGATTTTAGCATTGTTAGTGGCCGCAGTTGTGGGTTTCATTATTATAAAGAAAAGGAAAGGTGGCGGATGATTTTTAACTGCAGTGAGAGTAACTGCAGTGGAAGTAACTACAATGGGAGAGGAGGTATGGAGTGCAAGGTTACAGAGTATTAAATACTTCCTTGATAGAGGAGCGCTCAGTCTTATAGCTTAGTCTCACCCAGAACGAGCATTCTCTAATAAGGGAAAAGGATTTTCCCTTCCATTTTTTAAGCAAAACACCCTCTGTCATATTCTTTCTTAATATTACTGGTATATGTAAATTGTTTTGGCCCATATTCTCCCATATTCTGTAGATGATTTTGCTTGTCCGCTGGAAATGATAAAATCATCACGACTGGTCGCTGACCAGTCTGTATGTAAGTCGCGAAAACAATAATTATTTTCACCTATGGAGTTGCGGATGGTGACTAGGTATCGCCTGTATGCCTCTCTAGTAGCATCCCAGCTCGCCCCCAAAGAGATTTGGTCTGCCTTTCTTTAGGCCTTTATGCAGATGAGGATATAAATTACCTTTTTTTCATATTATTAATGTTTTAAATATTGTTGCCGTTACGTTTTAGAGGAACGAGGTATGCGTTAGGAAATTTATTGAGGGCAGTGTGAAAATAAAAATAATTTTAGTCTGTATTTTTTTTCTGTTTGTCGTTTGTGTTGGATGTGGAACTAAAAAATCATCCAGTGAACCTAATCCAGTCTGGGATGGCATAGATATTGATGCATATTGTTCGTTAGGCCCTATTCAGAATTTAAAAGTACAGATTCAGAAAGATTTTACCGATGCTGATCGCTCGATTCGAGAAAATATTAAAAACGGTGAAATTCAAGAAATGATTTGGTTGTTGGAAAAAAGTGATAACGCGCAAGATAAGGCCTCAGCGCAGACTCTAAAATTGGAATTGACTGAACGTTTTACAAATAGACCGTTTAAGATTTTACCAAATAAATTAGGTGGAACGCTTAAAAAATATTTATTAGATTTTGGTGATGACGTATATGGATTGTTTAAATCTTCTGAAAAAATTTTTAGTTGGAGCGACGGTGGAGCTGAAGTGGCGGCCTATAAACTAGACCAAATGCTTGGAACCAACCTAGTTCCACTTACTGTTGAGCGAACTATTGATGGTGAAAAGGGCACAATTCAATATTTTTTTAGAAATGCACGAGATGGTGAAGTAGGAGATGTACATCTTTATAGTTTTGGGATGCTACAAATTTTTGATTATATTATCGGTAATAGGGATAGGCACATACAAAATATACTTTTTTTACCAAAGTTAAATCAAGTAGTTGCCATCGATAATGGGGCAAGTTTCAAAGCAGAGATGTGTGGTGATTGTGTTCAATTGAAAAAGTATTTGGATGTTTATCCAAAATTGAAAGAAAGAATCAAACTCATCACTAAAGAGCAAGTGGAAAAAGAATTAGGGGGACTCTTATCAGCAGACAGTATAGATCACCTTATGAATAATATTGATAAAATTAGGTAATCAAATAAATACTTAAATACTTAAGTCATTATTTCTTTCTCAACTTAACTGCATTGGCCCCAACTTTAAATTTATCGGCCAACTTAGCGGTTTGTCCGCGTCCGCTGTTGTTGCTGTTACTA
The DNA here is from genome assembly GCA_015231325.1 of Oligoflexia bacterium. GTDB lineage: Bacteria > Bdellovibrionota > Bacteriovoracia > Bacteriovoracales > Bacteriovoracaceae > JADGAN01. The sequence goes on from JADGBS010000023.1 coordinate 8,945, forward strand.
CCGATCACTGCTTCGTGATTTTTCCACTCATCTTGATTGGGATCACGGGGTGGTTTTAGTCCAATTCTCCGATTTTCGAGGTCTACGCTAGCAATCTCTACGCTTACGTTGTCGTTAATTTTTAGTTTATCGTATGAAAATTCTATATGCTCGACTCCTGCTGAATTAGCTGCGCCCGCATCAGCGGCTGTAGCCGCGGCTGAGGGCCCGGCCATTCCTGTGGCCACGGACTTAGGCAATAGACCAGTAATACCCTCTTCCAATTCCACAAAAATTCCATATGGTTCGCGACGAGTGACTTTGCCAGTAACTACGGTGGATACTGTATATTTTTGTGGCACCAAGTCCCAAGGATCGCCACCCGCATCGCGCACGGAAAGTAGTATCCGCTTTCCCTCATTGTCGATCTCTTTTATCATTACCATGACTCGTTCACCCTCTTTGATCAATTCGTCAGAGCGCACAACTCTTTTGCTATAACTCATTTCAGAGAGAGGAACCAATCCCTCGAGCCCAGAAGCAATCTCCACAAAGGCACCGAACTTTACGCAGCGAGTAACTTTCCCTTCCACTGTTTGACCTTCTTTGAAATTGACCGCTACTATTGACCAAGGTTCGGGCAAAGCTTGTTTTATCGATAAAGATATTCGCAAACGGTTTTCTTTTGACTCACTCTTTAGAATTTTAACTGTAACTTCTTGTCCCAAAGATAATACTTCATGGGGATCATTGATCCGTGACCAACTAATCTCAGATACGTGTAACAGCCCTTCCACTCCGGATGCTAATTCCACAAAGGCGCCATAGGGTTCTATGCGGGTAACCTTTCCTTTTGTGACCTCCCCTTCGTGATTACCTTCTATGAACGCTTTTTCTAAAAGTGAACGTTGTGTCTGCAACAATCTTCGCCGAGAGACCACAATGTTGCGTCCACCCTCTGATAGTTCAGTAATCAAAAAGGAAAATTTCTGGCCAACAAAATTTGCCACATCATCGCTTTCTACTCGTGCTAAGTCAATTTGACTAATTGGACAAAAGGCGCTTTTTCCTTGAATAGAGACACGCACTCCTCCATTACAAGTTTCAGTAATTTTGCCTTCGATGGGAAGTGACATCTTATATGCTTCCACGAGATCTTCTGCCTGAGCTCTGGCACTAGGAGATGTTGAAAGTGAGATAACCGCCGAGTTTGCTTTTATCACATACAAATCTAGCTGGTCACCGATTTTGTTCTTCAGTGTGCCATCATCACCAAGTAGCTCTTTACGTGGAAGACTGCCGTCCCTGGGTTTTGCCGCGCCTCCAGTTCTCACAGAAAAAAAGATCTCTTCCTCGGCGATGGCCACTAGCTCGGCGCGAACTTTGTCTCCAATTTTCAATTTTTGTTGGCCACCGGCACTAAAAGATTCTTTGAGCAGACGATCCAACTCGCTAATGTTAGGCGTGCCGGTATTCGAACTTATCTTATCGTCTCTAACCTCTCCACCTCTTCTATCGTCTTCTAATTCGTTAGAAAAGGCGCTGAGAAAGGAACTGCCAAATGTATTCTTATTGGACGTTTTACTAGATGTTTTGTTATTCATTTCGTGATTATAGGCCAACTTTTTATTATTTGACAACCAAACTTAGAAAATAAAATTAGAATAATTAAGTTATATTAGAATTCTCGGAGATTAGTTATTTCCCCCTGTATCTCGCTCACGGTTTCGCTGATTTTTAATGAATCAGGAATAAAACTGGTGGAAAAATTATTTTTTATGGAGTTGATAACATAGGAAATTCGCAATGTATGATTTTGATTGATTGCGAAATAATAATTAACTGCGATCCCACCAGCGCTGACTCGTTGACCTAGGAAATTTAATGGTTCCGATGCTTTTATTACAACGATTCTTGCCGGCGTGCCCAACCCGGTATTTAGCTGTGTGCTTAGATCATAGACATGCTTTTGGTAAGTAAAATCTTTACTAAAATTCTCGTTTTGGAGATGTGGCCGAGAAGCAAACGTTGTTGTATCGAATGACTGAAAAGTCAAACGCGACTCGACTGTAAACATATCACCAAGCAAAGAGCGACTGACTACCACCTCATTTTCACTTTCATTTTTAATCAGCTCAGATTTGCAAACCTTTTTTTGTACGTCTGGATCAGTAAAATGTGCTAGTGAAAAATAAGCAGGTGATTTATTTTCAAAAATTGCAGCACTTTTTACCACCAAAAGAGTTACGTCTGAATTAAGTATTTCCTGTATATCTGAATCATCGATTGGTAAAATTGCGGCAAGAATATGTTCTTTGAATTCATTTATTGAGAATAACTGAGATCCAACAGTTATATTCCCTCTGGTTAGTGACAATAGATTGGCGTCGTCTATTTGGTAATTTAAATTTTTTTCCGTTAATACTACGTTTTCTTCTTGCGACAAATTTAAAGACAGATGATTCAAATCTAATTTGGTATCGTTGCGACCAACTGTGTCAGTTGCGAATGCGCAGATGGAAGATGTCACTGGTATCGCGATCGTTAATGCGATTGTTAACATGGACAAACGTAATAGACTAGTTAGAGTAACTAGACTAACTAGTGATAAATTTTTTTTAAGCATTTTTAAATCCATTTTTAAACTCCTTATTTGTTTTTTACTGAACTACAATATAGAGAGGGGGGCTTTATATCACAAATGTGTTTATATGCAAGAATTAAGTGGCAGAAAATGAATTGCGGATATAGATTGTGAATATGGACTGATTTGCTGTGTAATTTAGTGATCGTTTTTATTAATCGCCGAATCGCCGAATCAATTAATCACCAGCTTCCTGGACTTTTAGTACTTTGATTTTTCCCTCCTCGGTTTCAATAATAGTGTAGTCATTACTATTATCTTTGCTATCTCTAAGTTCAGAGAGGGCCACTGTTCCCTCCTCGTTTAACTGATCTCTATATGTTTTTTGCAAATCTAAAAAATATGGGTCTTTAGATAATTTAGCAATGAAACGGATATTTTCTTCTCGGAAAAATTCTCTGTTATGGGAAGCATATTCGTACTCGGCCGGGTTCAGTTCTATGATTTTTAACTTTGGAAATACTAATACTTTACGTTTTTTTCCATTAACCCAGTCGCCGCCTTGTAAATATCTTATGGCCATAGCTATCATACCGGTTCGATGTCTTCCTCCTAGACAGTGAAAGAGAACCGGTGAATTTTGTTTATCCAGTATTATTTCTAATATTCTAAAAAAATTATCTATACCTCCATCTCTTTTTCCATCATGTATTTGACCGAATAAGTTTTTTGCTCTACTGTTTAAATAATTTTTTTCATCAATGTCTTCCCTCGGATAGTAAGGGTTGTGTCCATCAAGATAGGTTCTTTGTTCATAGTCATAACTATGATAAAGCTTATAATTGAAATTTTTTTGTTCATCATACTCTTCTAGTGCCTTTAAATTAAAAAATGGAAGTGCTCGCTTATATCCATCTTTGTTCATGTAAATAATGGTCTTGGGAAAAGGAAGATTCTTTTTTGCAAGGTATTTTTTTATAGACAAAAGTCCTTTTCGACCCAACATAGAAGATCTATAAAGAGTATAATTATCGTTGTGTATTAGTAATCCAAAATTTAGTGGACCATCGCTGTTGGAAAAAGAAATTGTGTTAGTGTCAGTATTTATCTCGGTAGAAACTAGTGGTGGGCGATCGGCCGCAAACGATATACCCGCAAACCACATAAAAGATAGAAGCGAGTAAGTCAGGTAAGTAGATAAATAAAATGTTAAACTTGATAAACTTGATAAACTTGATAAACTTGATAAACTTGATAAACTTGATAAACTTGATAAACTTGATAGACGCAAAAAGAATCTAATAGATTTACTGCAATTTGAATTTTTTGAATACATAGGCACCTCCTTAACAATCTTAACAATCACAACAATCTTGAGACATGACGATGGTAGTGTTGTGTGCCAATGTATCGGTTTTATGGGATGAAAGATAATCAGATAATCAGATAATCAGATAATCAGATAATCAAATAATCAGCAATGTTTGATTCAAATTTACAGTAACTTTTACCAATAAATAAATTTTGATGTTTTTATTGTTTTTGTCCGCTAGGCAGTAATGAAAAAAGATACATACTATTTTCGTTGGTGTTGTTCAACTCTACCTGAAATTCCTTCATCTTTTGGGTAATAAAGCTCGCAATATTCTCGGTAGCAGTTTGAAATTCGGGCAAAGAGAGTAATTTAGAAAACTGATTTTCGATCAGAAATTTACCATAAGCATCCCTTTCGGCCTTTGTAGGAATCCCATATACTGCTGCGGCCGGTGATGCATTCAAAAAATGTTCATTAAGATGGTCTAGTGAGATTAAATAATTTTTCAGTTGATTATCTGCTAGTAATCCTTCTTTAATTTGCCGATTGCGATCCTCAATGATTTTTCCTTCGATCTTGTTTTCCCAGTCCACAAATATGTTTATGGCCCTAAGGATTTCGCTACGATGTTTTCCTTTTATATGGGACAAGCGATCGATTTTTTCTATAAAGTTTTGGCGTCGTTCTGTTGCTGTAAGTTGTAGATATGCGCTAGCGGTGGCAGCGGTGGACGGAAGTAGTTCAGGATGATTGTTAATCTCTTCGATTAGTGGTGCAAAACGAGATCCGGTGGTGCAGTACCCTGTATTACAGAGATTCTGCGATAAACCACTAGGAGTAATGGTGCAGGCGTGAACTAATCCATTTGTGGGTAATGAGAATGAAGCTTTAAGTAGATTGGATGCCAGCGTAGCGCAATTTTCCGATAATACGCGATAGCGTCCTTCGTACTCACTCAAATCTTGAAGAATTTTATAAATAATTGTCTCTTTTTCATCATCAGTAATTTGTAGCGGCAAAGAAATTAGTTCGCGTCCGTTTCCACCTAGGGTGTACCTGTCTACAACTTCAGAAAAACGACGAATTTTTCCCTTTGCAGGCATCTCACCACTGAAAATCCCATCTACCCCATCTATGCCATGAACCTCCGCGGTATAGTCAAAAACTAAATGATGCGCTACGTCATCTAAACATTGTGGTCCCCGTTCCCTTCCTGGTGCACAAAGCACTATTCTAATCATGGCATGTCCCCAGCGGCTCTCCATTGCTTCGCCTCCCCCTGCAATTAAATAGTGAATTTGATAAACATTTTGAGGGTTAAGTTCTGCCAGATCATTTTCTGTGGGGATAATCTTTACAAAATTTCTCTCATTTACTATTCCTACCAAAGTCATCTCTGGACACTGCACCAGCGGATAAGGATCATACTCGTCCATTAATTTACGAAGCATTTTAGCAACTGCAGGTCTTCTACATTTAAAGTCCGGATCCAATAGGAAATATTCCATATTAACCGGCAAACTTTCGTCAATTTTTTCGTACTCATAACTATCTGGGGAAGCACCTAAGTTGGTATTGTGCTGAGAATATCCCATCAGCCTTTTTTTTTCCCAGTTAAGTAGGTGTTGAATTTGGTAGATAATATGTTGCTCTTGTTTGTGTCGTTGCTCCATAGCGACTGACACCTCTCCGTTGTGCCTATCCAATAACAATAGATATAAATGAGTTAATTCATGAATGACAGTTGCTTGTGCTTTTCTATACCAATTTTTGTGATTACCAGGGTGGGGTGAAGCTAGTTCCTCTCCCAACAAAATTTCCTGCAAAAAGTGTTCACTTAAAGAGATAACCGCTCCTGGAGAATTTTTGGCGTGGACAAGCTTTCCATAGACAAATGGGGAACCTGCCAGATTTGGAGGTAAATCGAAATTAATAGTAAGTTGTATCTTGGATAATTCCTGCGTCATTCTTGGTGGTAGTCTCTGCATTACTTCTGCAATAAACGAAGAGTGTTGATCGGCCGCAAACGTTTTATTCAATATGTTCGGTAATAGGAGTAATACATAAAAAAGCACAAATATATTTGTTCTCATTTATATGCCTTGTATGGTTTTCGGTACATTTTACTGTATTGTAGATTTCTATTATAGATTTGTATTATAGATATATGTTGTCGAGTTATTCTGCCTGACTCGCACTGTCTGTTACTGGGAGTTATTATTGTGGCAGTACTTCTTGCGTTGATTCTTCCTGCTGCAGTTCCTCTTGAATCTCTTTTGCTATTGCTATTGCTCTTGCTTTTTTTGCGGCACTATTTTGTGCTTCTTGATCCAATAGTATCGCTAAAGTAATAATACCTGCAATACTCCCAGCGCCACCAAAAGCGCCTGCGCTCGCCTCCGAGCTATTATCCAGATTAATGCCTTCACCTCTTCTATATAAATCAGCTGCAACTGAGGAGGCAGCGGAACTACCAACTACGATTCCTCCTACTGCAAGCGATATTTCTGGTCCGCTGGCATTAACTACGTTTGTTAAACTTAGGCTTACCAATAATGCCAATAAAGTTACGGAAGTTGTTTTCATTGTAAAATCTCCTTTATAGTTATTTAATAGTTGATTCCGCTTGACGTCGAATATTCAAGTGGCGTGGATTATACATCAATTTTTTTGTAATCAAGAAAAAAATTCAATGGACAGAAAACAAGCTGTCTTTTCAATAGTAGATTTTATTTTCCGTATTTATCTGTGTTTATCTATGTTTATCTATGTTTATCTGTATTTAATGGTTGATTTTGTAGATCTCGCTCGCAATTTTTTTGCCTGTGTCCTATAATTAGTTGTACATACGTAATAATTAAATATGCAGAATATAATATTATACAAATTGAGTTTATTAAAGATTGTATCAATTAATTGGATCAATTAAAAAGATCAAGTACAACCATGCAGTCCATAAATGAAAATTCTAAAACAACGTTTGATGAAAGTGATATCTATATCTCTACAGAGTCACTGATCAATTCAATGTCCAATATTGATAGTCAACAGTTTGCCATGGAGAAGGCAAGTTACTATCTTGGAATGGCCGGTGGAAGCGCACTTGTGAATATTCTTAATGCAGTAATTGTGACTGCAGCGTTGTGGGATCAATTTTCAAAGCATAGGCCGCTTAGCTGGTTTATAGTATTATTCCTTGTCAATATGGTTGTCATTATCATTGGATATTTTTACCAAAGAGCTAAAAATAAAAAAACTATTACTTATGAATCAATTCTAAATAAAAGGAGATTGTTTTTTGTCTTTAAAGTCTTGGGGGCAGTAGTTTTGGCAAGTTCGTTGTATGTTATATGGCCTGAAAATAATGCCTTGATGCAAATATTGATTATATTTATGGTTGGAGGGGCCATGATCGGTGCTGTAACCACACTCTCTTCCGATCTGATGTTATTCTATGGTTATATCATCCCTTTGGCCATCGGGACGATATTTAAGTTTTTCATTATTGGTTCGAGCATCTCCTATTTGATGTCAATCATGGCAACACTTTATGTTATATTTGTTATATATTCAGCGACATCAAATAATTATTTGATACGAGAAACTATTTTATCTAAATATACTTTAAGGAGAAGGCAAATGGAAGTCTCTGCCCTCAATAAGGGCATGAATACCGTATTTTCTGACATCAATCAAACTTCTCATACTATTGCTAGCAGCACTGAACATGCATCCGAACGACTAAAAACCGTTGATGGTATGATCGATTCTATTCATCAATCAGTCAGTGATATTAGTTCTAAGAGCATCGATGTCAATAATAGTACCAAAGAAATTAATTTTTCCATTGCGGAAGTTATTAATAAATCCCAAGAAAATACTGGCATTTTAGAGCAATCCGTTAAAGCGATGCAAACGCTAGAAGAATCATCAAAAGAGATCGATAAAATTGTAGATGTTGTTAACGAAATTGCGCTTAATACTAAAATTCTATCCATCAACGCTGCGATTGAGGCCGCACGTGCGGGAACTTACGGTTCTGGTTTCGGAATTGTTGCTGAATCGGTAAGAGCATTATCTCAAAGAACCACTATCTCTTTAGAATCAATAAAAAAATTAATTTCAAATAATTCTTTGAAGATCGTACAAAGTAAAAATCTGATTGATACCACCGCGAATCATTTTAATAAGATCGTCGATAACGTCAAGGTTGTTTCAGAAAATATGAATAGGATATCCTCTATTATAGAAAAACACTCTGTAGAACTTTCATCTATGGATAACAACCTTATAAGTGTAAAAAAAATGACTTTTGAAAATTCTAATTTTGTAAAAACAATATCCCAGACTTCTGCTGAATTAAAATCAAAGACTAATATTATTGTTTCCTCTTTTAAAAAATAATAATGCTTACATTTCATACAAATAAGAAATAAGAAATAAGAAATAAGAAATAAGAAAAAAATACAGAAAGTTGTCCATATCGGCTTCATTTGTCCTCATTTTATATTTTGTTAGAAAATTCTTCATGTTCTTGTCATTTTTTTATGGCATCATGCAAAAAAAATTCAAACAGGAGTAGATGAATGAAGAAAGAAAATTATTTTCAGGTTTTGATTTTGGCCGTGCTAGTGGGTCCTGCCTCGATTATTGCTATAAGCAATGCCTACTCAGCTATTCCGTCCGAGGAATTTCAACGAATTGTAAGAAAAATTGCTGATATTTATGGGCCGCTTATCAAAACTAAAAGAGGAATTGATTTAGAAATTAATGCCAAATTTTACCAACGTTTTCCACCTGATTCTGCCAGAATCCAAAATGATGGAACTGATTTGGGCAAAGCAATTATTACTATTACTGGTCAAGTTGCCGTCCACCCAACAATAACGAGGGATGCATTTGCACTACTTGTTTGTCACGAATTCGGACATATACTTGGAGGAAATCCTAGTAGTTACACAAGAGTTAATGGAAGAAACTCCGTTGAGGGTCAGGCCGATTATTGGGCAGCAGCTAAATGTCTTAAACGCTTTATATCTGCTGAAATATCTGCTGACATATCTGCCGACAATTTTTCTCCCGTAAACTTACAGACACCTTCTCTTCCTTTAGCGATAATAAACAAATGTAACCGAAATTTTTCGGTTTCAACAATAAATAATTTGCTTTGTCAAAAAACGGCAATGGCCACAATCGTATTGGGAGATTATTTTAATGCTACTAAAAATTCTGCAGCGATCTCGGTTGTTGCTTACGACCAAATTGCTCCACCAGTAAAGAATACTTTAGTCGGTTATGGTTCGACTCAGTGCCGCTTAAATACTTTTTTAAGCGGTGCGTTTTGTAACAATAATTTTTTATTGGACGAAAATTGCACACAAGGCGATGGAATTAGACCAGATTGTTGGTATAGAGGAGATATTTGACTTGTTTTCTATAGGAAATAAGAGACTATTGAATACGGTTCGTTTTGCGACATGAATTAGCGATTAGGTGCCAATACTACTGGTACCATTTCTTCTCAATTATGAACACTAAATATTTTAGAGTCATCGTCCTACTAATAATGCTTATCCGGTTGAGCATTTCCTCTATGTTCGTCAGTGAGGCAGAGATTGTGCAGTTAAAATCTGGGATTGCTCAAACGGAAAAGCTGATAAGTAAAATAGAAGGGGCAATATGGGTAACAATATGGGTAAATCGACTTATATCTTCCTACCGTGCACCACCTATCTCTGACAGAATTAAGCACGATAATTTAGTAAACATGAACACAAACTCGCTCTCGTGTCTGGTAAATTTAAAAATAAAGGCGGGGATATAAAACCTCTTCAAGGTCACTCGAAAGATAAAAGACCCGATCTATTACAAATAAGAATCTCTACGAATCTTGACAATGGAAATATCTCCGATAAAGAGTTACTGTTTCGTAAGTATTTGTGGCCAGTAACTATCAACGGTAGTCCCATTAGATATGGCCATAAAAGGCACTAGCACTTTTTAAGAAATAAGCAAAAACAAAGGTGAAAGATCGGTAACTATTCAATCTAGTTGCCTAAGTTTTTTCTCTGTAAAGAAAAAAATTTTATTTTTCTAGATTTGTGATAAACCATCTAGTGTTTCGTGCAGTTAAGAAGCAGGTAAACCCGTCTAGAAAAAAAGAGGTTATCAAATCTATGAGAACAACAATTGCTACTTTTTTTATAGCTCAATCTATTTTTTCTTTAGATCTATTTGCCGCAGAACCAGTAGGGCCAGTAGAACTAGCAGAACCAGCAGTTCAAAAGGAATCTGAAGCAAAAAAAAATGAACAAATAGTAAATTTGAATGTCAGCGGCAAAATATTCCATTGCGAGCGAAGTATTTTTACTCGTTTTGAGAACACTTTTTTTTCAGCAATGTTTTCTGGTAGATGGAACATTGATCGGGAACAACCTGGATCTGCTTTGAATAATAATGTGAATTTATTTCTTGAATCTGACCCCGCCTTTTTTGAGTTGTTTATTGAGACAATGAAGACTGGAAATCTTTTGAGTTTGCGACCCAGCGACTACAGTTTTACTCCGTCAGAATTCAATTTTTTTTTGCAAGAGGCGCAAAAATATTCACTCCAACCATTATTCAAAAATAAGTATAAAATCTATATTTTAGGTGGTTACGAAGGAACTAATGTTTTAGGCACTTGCGATGTTTTTGATCCCTTATCCAATTCTTTTGTCGCAATTGCACCACTGAATAATGCCAGATCTAATCCGATAAGTGCTATAGCTGACGGAAAAATCTATGTTATTGGTGGCTTTAATGGAACAAATATTACAAATAGTGGAGAGGTTTTTGATACGGAAATCGATGCTTGGTTGCCCATTGCACCTATGAATACTTCGAGACAAAGCGCGATTACTACAGTTATTGGTGAGAAAATTTACATAATTGGAGGAATGAATAGTATTCATTATCTTACCACTGGGGAGGTTTTTGATACTAGAAAAAATTCTTGGATGGATATTACCTCCATGAAAACGCCAAGGATTAAATCGACTCACGCCCTAGTCAATGGGAGAATCTATGTTTTTGGTGGGCACGATGGGACCCACGCCCTAAGTAGTGGGGAGTTTTATGATCCTCAGAGCAATTCTTGGTCAAACATCGCACCTATGAAAACCCCAAGATTTAGACAAACAAGTATTTCGTTTAATGGACCTGATGGCCATATTTATGCAATTGGTGGAAATGATGGAACTCATACATTAAGAAGTGCGGAGGTTTTTGATCCCCAAACTAACTCTTGGAGGGATATTGCTTCGATGAATTCACCAAGGGAAGGTGCGAGTAGTGTTACTATTGGCGGCAAAATCTATGTAATTGGTGGGAATGATGGAAATCATACGTTGAGTAGTGTTGAGGTTTTTGATTCGAAGACTAACTCCTGGATAAATGTTGCCTCAATGAATTTTTCTAGAGAGGGAATAGTTAGTTCCGTGGTTGATGGTAAAATCTATGTAATTGGTGGTTGGGATGGTGTTGATATTTTAAATGGTGGAGAAGTTTTCGACCCATCAAACGATTCTTGGACACTTTTGCCAGCGCTTATGAACTCAGCAAAGTTTTTACATGCATCAGTTTCGATGCAACAAGAAATTTTCGATTAGGTCGTTTTAGGTAGGCGTTTAGGGGGCGTTTAGGCGATTAGGTAGGCGATTAGGTACCAGGGGGCGATTAGGGGGCGATTAGGGCGATTAGGTACCAGCAGACTTTTGCAATTTATGTAGTTATGTTAATCACAAATTCAGACCGCGCTTTACATACTGCTCGACAAATTTATATTGTAACCTTGTCTTAAATCGCAACGTACAGAGGACTTTCAGTAGATGCGGAATTAGTAGGTCTAAATACGCGGTTGGTACGTACTAACCGTTAATTATGCTCGGATATGTTTCGATTTTAGCAGACCATAGAGTTTAATAGTACTAGTAGCTAAAAACTGACAGCAATTTTAGAAACAAGTGTTACTACAGGAAACTCCAGAATTAAAAAGCCATAAAGCAACAAATCAATAAAGTTATAAGGTTATAGAGTAAAAATAATGAAGATAAAAAATTTGGACTGCTACTTATAATTGTAGTTGGGCCATTGCTTATTGTCTAGGGGATTGTAAATTTATGAAAGAATTTTAATTTGATTTTTCTTGAAATTAAGAAATTCTGTTACTCGTTTTCGATGGCTTCCCCTCTCTCCCCGGCGCGTGTTGGGTACCAACAAGCTGCCACTTACGCATCGTGGCATCATTCACGCTTTTCCGGCTTCCTCATAAAACTTAAATTGTGCTTGTGCTGAGCATAAATACTATTTAATAATGATATTTTTAATGCAGTTTCGGATAACCGGTTTGAAGATGGTTTTTTTTAAACCACGTTTAATGCTTTCAATGATTTCAGGATGTTCACCAGTGCGTTCAGTTGATGATTTCTGATTTGTATTTTGTTCGTTAGAGAATAGGGAATCAATTTTAATGAAAAAATTCGAATTAGGGTTTGCCGTCGAAAATTGGTATTCCCAATAGTGTGTCACTATATTTGCACGAACTGGATTGTTGTAAACATAGTAATAAACGATCTCAAGATGGCTTTGGTTCTCAATGAGAGACCACTTGTATCTTCCAGAAAACATTCTGTTTTTTAATTTCGAAGATGTCCTGATTTTCAAACTAAATGATTTGGCAAATTCATACATGAATTTATCAAGATTCAAATCAGGAGTTTTAAGTACCATATGATAGTGATTGTTCATTAATACAAATTGTGCAATTTGTACAGGCCATTTGCTATGTGCACGCATTAATGCTTCATTTGTAAAAAGCCATACTTCATTAATTGGAATAGAATACCAGTGTCCTTGATTAGAACGATTGTAAATATGATAAAAATAGAATGGTGAAGGAATGAATTTTTTTCTAGGCATAATAATTCCTTTGAAATTAACAATAACTATAATAATAGCGCTAATAACAACAACAACAACAACAACAATAATAATAATTAGATAAGACGAAGGATGATAAGACGACAAAATAAAAGGGAGTGCAAAGGGTTATGCAGAAGATAAATCTATAGGGACTTGTTTTTATTAGCAGGATGTATTATTTGAAACAAAAAAGATATGTTGTGCAAAAGTCTGCTGGTACCATTTCCCCCATTTCCTGGTACCATTTCCGTGCAAAAGTCTGCTGGTACCATTTCGGGGCGTTCGCCTTTCCCTTCTTCCTATTACTCGCTTTCGATGGCCAGGGAGATTAACTTGGTGAGCTTTCGTAGATCTTCGAGTTTAATGTTGTGAAAAAGAGATATTCGCAGCTGGTTACGCTTTAATTTTCGATAGCCATCAATTCCATAAGCGATTCCCCTATCTTCCAATATCTTAATGAGGGGATCAACTGGAAATTTATCATCGACGTCAATACAAGCAACAGCAATCGAACGAAAGCGTTCTTCTTTCACGTAGACGCTGAGATAATTTTTCTCTTGTGCCCATCCGTAAAGCAAAGATGCCTTCATTTTGGCCTCTTCAGTCGCTCGTTCATAACCGCAGCTATTCATCAATTTGACTTGTTCGTTAAGAAAGAAGAGTGTCGCTATTGCGGGAGTATTTAATGTCTGATTTTTATCGGAGTTATCAATTGCTTCTTTCCAACTCATAATTTGTGGAATATATCGAGGAGCAGGAGCTTTGGCCAAACGCAATACCCTTTCCAGTGCTTTTGGAGAGAGTATTGCAATCCAGAGACCACCGTCGCTAGCAAAAACTTTCTGTGGTGAAAAGAAAAAGCAATCGACTTTGGATATATCACAGGGAACTTGGCCGGCCCCACTGGTAGCATCGATTGCCAGTAGCGCTCCAGGGTGAATTTTTGGTAGTTCTGGTAGTTGTACTCCTGTTGATGTTTCATTCAGGGTTGCGCAGATCAAATCAGCATCGGAAACGTCTTTAGCACAGATGCCCTGTCCATAGGCAACGGAGATTTGCTCCGCCGTAATCCATGGTACTTGCGCTGATGCCTGAAACCATTTTTCAGAAAATTCCCCGCAGGTAAAATGTGTTACTTTTTTTTCAACCATCCCCACCGCGATCATATCAAAAAGAAACGTCGCACCACCATTTCCAAGTACAACAGAGTAGTCACTTGGAATTTTAAAATAAGTACGTAAACCATCTTGTATTGATTTTACAACTTTTTTTACCGCTGGTTTACGGTGACTGGTACCTAAAAGGTGTGGACCTTTATCGTAGAGGGCCTTTACAAACTCCATAGGTACTAGTGATGGCCCACAACCAAATCGTGGGTCAGAAGGGATTAATTCAGGGGGAATTTTAAATTGTTCAAACATAATTACCTCAATTTGTTATATAATTATAAGCTATGTATTACCAGTGTACTACTAACGTATTATCCACGTACCTCATTCAATAATTTATTGTTCAGAAAAAATTCTTTCATTTGATGAACGGCAATTTCGCCCACTCGCAATTGTGCCTCATGAGTGCTCGCACCCAGGTGTGGCATTAATACTAAATTTTCCAATTTTCTAAGAGGTGATTCTACTACCAGCGGTTCATTGTCATAGACGTCCAGCCCTGCGCCCATGATTTTTTTTTCTATCAAGGCGGAGTATAAGTCATTCTCATTGACTATTCCTCCACGAGCGGTGTTGATTAAAATTGCGGATGGTTTCATTTTAGAGAGTAGGTCTTTATTAACCAAATTTTTGGTTTTTTCGTTTTTTGGAAGATGGATGCTAACAATGTCAGACTGGGAGAACAGCCCTTCTAACGTTGACACTTTGGAGACATCGGGTAGGGAAGTGTTCATAGTAGTGTTCATAGTCACGGGGGCAACATCATAGTATAAAATTTTTGGATCAAAACCGGCCACTCTGCGTGCGACTAACTGAGCTATTTTACCAAAACCTAGAAGCCCGATGGTCTTATTAGTAAGTTCGAAACCTTCTAGCGCGGATTTCTCCCATAAACCTGCAACCATCGAACAATGTGCCCGAGCACTTTTTCTGAGTACTGCTAACATTAAGTTGACTGCCAATTCTGCCACCGAATTGCTATTGGCCCCGGGGGTATTGGACACTTTCACTCCCAACTGCTGACAAGCGGTCTTATCGATATTATCGGTGCCTTCGCCCGCGCGAATAACATACTTGAGTTGCGCAGCACTTTTTAGTAGCTCGGCGTCCACCTTAGTGGCGGAACGGATGATGAGCCCGTTCATCTTTGGTGCTAATAGGTTCAATTCTTCAGAACTAATTTTGGATACTGGGTGTACATCGAAATCAGAAACATTCTTTAGCTCTTCGAAACTATTCTTGTCGATTCCATCAGAAACAACAATGAATGGCCGTAATTTTTGCATAGAAGTTTAACTCCTGTTCTCTTGTTAATAAATATGCGTTAATCCAACGTACTATCTAACGTATTAATGCAACGTATGGACAAATAATCCACTTCTTAATTTAGGTTCAAACCACGTTGACTTCGGTGGCATCATCGAACCGGCATCGGCAACCTTAATCAGCTCTTGAATAGAGGTAGGATGTAACTTAAATGCTACTTTTGCTTCCCCACTGTCCACGCGTTTGACTAATTCACCAATTCCGCGAATTCCCCCCACAAAGTCAATGCGCTTATCAATACGAGGATCGGTGATTCCAAACAAGGGATTTAATAAATTATTTTGTAAAATCGAGACATCTAAACTTTCTACTGGATGAGTTGTCGTATATGTACCAATTTTAGGACGCAACTTAATCCATTTTCCTCCAAGGTACATGGCAAATTCTTTGTTAGCGATAGCGTTAACCGAGTTAACTGCATTAACTGCATTGCCATCCAGATTGCTAGTGTCAAATTTTTCTTGAATTTTTGCAAGTAGGCCTGCTTCAGTATGATTATTCAACGAGAGGAGCAGGCGATTGTAGTCCATTATCTTAAGTTGTGAAGATGGAAATACAACTGCCAAGAAATGTCGCGATTCAAAAACGTCTGAAGCCGCTCTGGCAGCGGATGCACTACGATGGTGTCCATCGGCGATATAAAGCTCTTTTAATTGAGCGAAATGGCCAGTCAATGTTTGAATTAAAGTTCCGTCTGTGAGCACCCATAAAGTGTGTTCAATTCCATCGTCACTAGTAAAGTGGTATTCGGGCGGGTGATTAGCAATATGTTTTTTCATTAGTGTTGCGATTGGGTCGCCACCCGCGGCTACACTCGCACCCGCACCCACGCCTGCGCCATCGTTATAAAATAAAAATACCGGCTCACTTTGAGCATCTAATGCTTGGATATGACGGGTACGATCATCTTCTTTGTCACGACGGGTAAGTTCATGCTTTTTGATGATGTTGCGATTATATTCATCCACGCTGAAACAAGCAGTAATTCCGCACTGGGTGTGTGATCCCATTCGCTGTTGATAAAAGTATAGGCCCGGGACTGAGTCTTGAAAAAATATTTTATCGCTGATCATTTTTTGAAGATTGGCCGCCCCTTTGAGGTAAACAGACCGTTGGTAAAAGTCGAAATCTTTTCCGGCATTAGGAACTTGGGGGTCCAACAAATCTATTTCCGGCTTACTGACATGCAGAAAAGAGTAAGGATTGTTGCGCGCCATTTCATGTGCTTCTCTCCAATTTAAGACATCATAGGGAGGAGCGGCAACTTGTGTGCTGAACTTAGGTAGGGGACGGAGCGCTCGAAAAGCTCTTATCATTACCATAAAAGACCTCCTTTGCCGGTGGTCGCAAGTTATAATGTGAACTCATCACATAAGCATAAGCACCAACGGTATCGATTAATAAAATATCTCCCTCACTAGTGGTAAGCGGGAGTTGACGATTATAACCCAAAACGTCTCCACTTTCGCAGATCGGTCCAACAACATGGGCACTAAATTCTTTGTGGGCGGACAGGGCGGACATGGCGGACTGATGATGGTATTTGGATAGATTACAGATATGGTGGTAGGCACCATAAAGCGCAGGTCTAATCAGCGAGTTCATTCCCGCATCTATGCCTATGTAATTAATCCCTTCTTTTTGTTTTAATTGAGTGACTCTACAGAGCAAAACTCCCGCAGCGGCCACCATAAAACGTCCAGGTTCTATCCACAATTTGTACTGGGGATATAGCGACTTGAATTTAAGCAGAAGTTCATTGGTTAGTTTGAGATCGAGCTCTTTTTCTTGTGGTCGGTATGGGACGAACGCTCCTCCGCCCACGTCTATGGTTTTTACTCCTAGAAATTGTTCTGCAACTTTGGCCAACAGCAGTGCCATCTCTTTCCAGTGCTCAGCACGATCAATATTACTACCGCCGTGCACATGAAGGCCGATTACGTCAGTTTTTTGTTGTCTACACACTGCTGCGCACTCAGCGACTTCTTCAAGAGAAATTCCGAATTTAGAATTTTTTCCTCCGGTGCGAATATATTTATGCGCACCGCTTCCTTGACCAGGATCGATACGCAGAAAAATTTGTCTCTTTGCAAAAAGATGCCCCCAATTTTTCAACGGATAGAGCGAATCAACGATGACTTGTGCTCCTAGCGCAAATGCACTCTGGTATTCCTCTGGATGTGCAAAATTAGGAGTGAAGATCACTCGTTGATAGTCAATATGAGGGATAACTTTTTTTAAGTGTTGCAATTCGCATAAGGATACGGTTTCAAAACCCAAACCTTGTTCATAAAAGAGTTTAAGAATTCTGGGATTATAATTTGCCTTTATTGCATAGAAAAACTGGTCGATAGCAGTGAGTTTTTTTATTCTGGCAATATTATTTATTAATTCTTGCTCAGAATATATAAAACTAGGGGTATCGCCATGTTTATCATTGAAATATGACAACAGCTGTTCACTGTTTTTTTGCCACCAACGAAGATACGGTGCTGGTTGGCCATCAAAAGTTTCTTGGAATGTTTTTTGAAATGTTTCTTGCCAGGGTTTACCGAAAAGTTCATTGTGTTCTAGATTGTCAAATAACAGCAGATGTAACTCTTTTACTAAACGCAAACACTGGTCTTCGTTAATTACAAAGCTCAAGTTAAGATCGCTGGCGGCCTGGGACATCAAATATATCTGTTGCTCCTCAAAGACATTAAAGAGATGTCCGATTTTGTGAATAATGGAGCGAATATTTTTGCCAACGATGCTGATCATTCCACATGGGCCAATAGTTCGTGCTGTGCCCAAATCACCCAGGTCGTGCAACAGATTTTCTAGCACCTCAGGGGTGTACTTCACTGCAGAATCCAGTGAGAGCGTAACATTGGCCTCGGATGTAGATAAGAGATCGATGGAAAGACCATATTTTTTAAATCTGCCAAATAACTCCGCTAAAAATCCAACCTCTTGCCACATCTGAATATTTTCGATGGAAATTAAGGTGATCCCCGTTTTCATAGAAATGGATTTGACCATTCCCTCACTACTTTGCTTTACAGCAGTGATCACTGTGCCTGATAATTGAGGATGATCAGTGCAGTAAATATGCAAAGGAATATTTGCTTTTTTTACTGGCGGTAGACAACGCGGATGCAAAACTTTTGCACCAGTAGACGCCATCTCTTGTGCCTCATCGTAGTTTAGGAGTTTCAACATTCGCGCTTCTGGTACTAAGTGAGGATTGGCAGTATACATTCCTGGAACATCTGTCCAAATTTCAAGACGATGCGCACGAATTTGCGCAGCAATTACTGCGCCGGAGGTATCAGACCCCCCACGTCCTAATAGCACGGTCTCTTGATTTTGATTGCTAGCAATAAATCCTTGCGTAATGATCACTGGTGATTGCTCTTGAGAAAAGATTCCATGCACCTCAGAATTGAAATCATCATTGGCGGTAGCGTTAAGATATTCACGAAAGGCGGGAAGGAGCGGATTGCTCTGAATTTTAAAAAATTTTCGAGCATCATAAAAGGCACAGGCCAATCCCTGCTTACACAAAAATTCGTGTCCAATTCTAGTCAAAATTAATTCTCCAAGCGAGAGTAGGCGTGCTTGAATTCGTGGTCCGATCTCGTTGAGCAACGTTATTCCTAGACACAGTCGATCCAACTCTTGAAATAATTCTCCTAAATGATTATTCGCAGTTGGTCCTTCTGTACCTAACTCTTCAGCAAGCTC
>JADGBS010000023.1:28093-28564 GCA_015231325.1 Oligoflexia bacterium
GACTTAGCAGAACAAACGAGCACTGGAGCGTAGTTTCGCGCCAGGCGGTCTTCGACGACACTTTTTATAGTCAACCATTTGTCTCTAGATGAAACACTCGTCCCTCCAAATTTAAGGACCACAAAATTTTTCTGATCTCCAGATGGACTTGATGAACTTAGCATAAAAGGTCGTCTCCAACTATCATGACTATCACAACTATTAATAGACAGCGCTACGTTAAGTTATTACAAAGAATTTTTCAAGCAAAAATTTCTATTAGATTACAATTAGATTTTAATTAGATCAGAATGTATCAATTATCATTTTTTGAAAAGTCAAAAATTTGAAATTTCGAATTTTAAGAATTTTAAGAATTTTAAGAAGTTAAAGAAGTTAGAAAATTTAGAAAAGAATTAATTACAAATGAATTAGAAGGTCAGGACTAGACCGGTTGAGTATCTACTTGGGGTAACACTTTTTCCAATTCTA
>JADGBS010000240.1 GCA_015231325.1 Oligoflexia bacterium
ACGGGAGTTATTGCGTACATTGGGAATACAGGCACAAAGTGATCATCTGCAGCAGCGCAAGAAGTTAGAAGCGGCAACGGTAGTTGGTAAGGGTAAGCTGGAGGAGATTGCGGAGCCGGCCAGGTTGGAAGATTCTACGTTGTAGATTTGCGACTTTGAACTGACTGCCGGTCAGGTGAAAAATATAAAAAAAATTACTGGATTGGAGGTTATCGATCGCTGTAGCGTGATTCTAGAGATTTTTGCGCGACATGCCCACACTCGCGAGGCAAAAATCCAGATTGAGATCTCTCGCTTAGAGTACCTCTTACCACGTTTGACTTCATTTTGGACCCACTTCACTCGTGTTCGTGGAGGGATTGGGCATAAGGGGGGGGGAAGGGGAGCAACAATTGGAACTTGATCGTAGAATGATCCGTGATCGGATTGCTCACTATCGGCGACAATTGTCCGAGGTAATAACCGCACGAAAGCAGCAGCGCAAAAAACGTGAAAAAAATGTTGTGACTGCGGCGTTGGTTGGTTACACTAACGCTGGAAAATCGTCGCTACTGAATCGTCTTTGTCGCGTGGAGGTCTTAGAGGAAGATAAACTTTTTTCTACCCTAGATGTTACCTGTCGCACTTTAAATCCAGAAAGCAAACCTCCAATGGTGATGATTGACACCGTTGGATTGTTACAAAATTTGCCAGCGTCACTAATCTCAGGTTTTAAAACAACGTTAGAATCTGCAGAGACTGCCGATCTGTTGATCATCGTTTGTGATATTTCCGACAAGAATCATGAGAAACATTTGGAGGTGACCTTAGAATTTTTAAAAGAGCTCAAAATAGAATACAAGGACAGGATTATCGTTTTTAACAAACGAGATTTGTTGACTTCTAATGAAGAGAATCTTGATGCAATATTGATGTTACGTTCCCATCCAAATGGTTTGCTGGTTTCCAGTTTTAATTCGGAAGATATGAAGAAGTTACGGGATTTTATTATTAATTTTTTCTTGAGCAAACAAAACCACTATGATCTCTTCATCCCTTATCAAGATGGACAGGCACATGCGGAGGTGTTAGGCAAAACCAATGTTATGAGTCAAGTAACCCACCAGGATGGAATTTTTTATCGAATCAGAGTCCCCGATTTTATTTTACAAAACCTATCATTAGGTAAATATATTATGGCCGATGATTCTGTTTTAAAAAAATTCCTCGATCCTACCTGACCCAGAACGTCTACCCAGAATCTTTACCTAGAAGGCCCCGCTACGAAAATAGAGAGTGCTTGCAAATATTATCAAAGTTATAATTATCACTATAATGGTTAAAATAGCATCTTTTTGCATAATGTCCCTTTTTCTTTTTTTTTGTTTTAGTTTCCTTTGCAGATTTTAAGGCGAAGTTGTCGCTGGAGTAAAGCATGGATTTTAACAAAAGTATAATTTGGGATGAATTGCTGGCATTGGGTTGGTGGGAGATGCTGATTATGCTGCTAGGTGGAATGGCAATTTTTCTTTATGGTATAGATAAAATGGCCAGGGAGCTGCAAAAAATATCTACCTCTCGGATGCAAAATATTTTGATGATGGTAACTAACAACCGTTTTTTGGGAATGTTATCCGGCACCCTGATCACTGCGGTGGTACAGTCAAGCAGTGCGACAACGGTGATGTTGGTGGGCCTGGTACAAGCAGGGTTGATCAAATTTTCACAGACATTGGGGGTGATTTTAGGAGCGGATATAGGCACTACGGTAACGGTACAATTGATGGCGTTGAAAATTTCGGATTATGCACTGTTATTGGTATTTATAGGTTTTGTTGTAAGAGTGTTTTCAGAACGCAGGGGGCGGGAGTGGTATCATTTAGGTAATGCCATATTGGGGTGTGGTTTGTTATTTTTTGGAATGAAGTTGATGAGTGACGCGATGATTCCTTTGCAAAAATCACCCGATATAATCGCCATTATACGTGGGGCAGAAAATCCACTATGGGGAATTTTCATCAGTGCCCTGATTACGGCCCTTATTCACAGTAGCGCAGCGACTATAGGAATGGTAATCGTACTTGGTCAACAAAATCTTTTAAGCTTAGATGCATGCATTCCTTTGATTATGGGTGCGAACATTGGTACTTGCGTAACCGCAATAATTGCTAGTTGGCGTACCAACCGCGATGCTCAGCGAGTGGCAATTGCACATGTATTTTTTAAAATCGGTGGAGTTCTGCTCTTCGTGACTTGGATTCCTAGCTTTGCAAAGATTGTGCACTATCTTTCTACTAACTGGCATTTTGTGGGGATGCAAAGCGTGGGCAATCAAGTGGCCAACGCTCATACCATCTTTAATGTCGCCTTAGCGTTGGTCTTTTTGCCATTCACTACCATTATGGGAAGGTTACTTTTAAAGTTTTATCCCGATATTCCTGATCAAAAAGTGAGAAAAGGACTGGTTTTTACTGCTAAGCATTTGGATATTGCTTTTTTGCATACCCCGAATATTGCGATTGATCTGGCGCGACTAGAGATAGCAAGGATGGCAAAGGTATTAGGGAATATGCTGTTTCCGGTAATTATTCCTTTTATTGGAAAGGAAAATATTGACGATCCCCAAAACCTAGTATCAGATATGAGACTCTATGAAGAAATTACCTACTGTGAACGTGAAACTGATTTTTTGGAAAAACAAATTAGTAATTATTTACTAAATATTGGTAGTGAAGAGATTTCTACCCAACAATCGAATGAAATTTATACCCTGCTCTCCATTAGCAAGGACTTGGAAAGCATAGGGGATATTATTAACAAAAATATTTTTCCATTATTAGAAAAAAAGCGACGTTTGCAGGTACACTTTTCGTTGGAGGGGTGTGAGGAATTGCGAATTTACCACGATAAAGTTTGTAAACAAATCGCTCGCTTGGAAAAAATTTTTTCGACGATAGATCCGCCCAGCGTGAAACAAGTGATTTCAAAGATGAAGTCCTATGTGACCTTGGAGGGTGATTTTCGACGCCGACATCTAGAGAGAGTGCATCTTGGCAAAAAAGAATCTATTGCGACTCACCAGATTCATATGGAGTTGATGGATTATTTAAAGCAAATCAATGTTTACACCGGAAATATTGCCAAATCTGTGAAAATGTATCAGGAAATGTATCAGGAAATGAAAGACGTCCAGGAAGCAGCAGTTGCCTAATTCATTAATTGAAATTTATTAACGTAGTTAGAAAACGCCAAGTAGGATTCAGTCCCATCTATGTTTGTGGTAGCAGTATCAGCAAGATCATCGGCGGGAGAAGTATTGTAGAGTATTTGCTCTCGGATAACTCGATTGATCGATTGATTGCATTCAATATAGAGGTTCTCAAATGCGTTTTTTAAATTTAGAAAATTATGCACGATCGCCTGCAGCGACTTGGTGGTGGGTATTTTTACTCCCGTTAAAATATTGGAGATGGGGCGTTGCAGTGCTGCAGTGCAGATATATTTCAAAAAATTCAAGGCATCAACTTGGGCGTAGATACGCACTAATGACCGATGGTTTGATACCAGTTCTAAGCAATGGTCTGCAGATTGGTCTGTAGACCAGTTTGCACTATCGGTGGCGACAGCGGTGGTAGGGGCAGGAGTGGTAGTTGGGGGAGCAAAACTAGGTGAAGTAGATACAATCCGTGTTTCTGTCAGCGGTAGGTGAATGTCATCAGTGTTATTCAATGTGAATTCTACATAATAATCGGCATTGCCAGGGTAGAGATTATAACATTTGCTCTTGATTAAATGTCCTACGATTAGGGGGTTAGCGTAGTTAATATAATTTTTATTTTTACTATCAGCAAAAACTGCCGCTGCTTTGAGTAAATTATTAGAAAAACGACTGTAGTGTTCGATGACTCCCCAGGGATATTCAGTAGCGAGAGATAATAATAATTCCTTGTGGGTGAGGAAATTTTGTAACAACTCTTCAGGATGAAGTTTTAGTAAATCTTGTGCCTCTGTATCCAAAAATTTTATCTGTTGGCGATGGATATTAGGCAGCCCTACCGGAGTTCCCAAAAACTTAGGAACTAATATCGATGCTACTTTTGATCGAATCTTAGTAATCATACCCGCGTTTAAAGAGAGTTGAACTACCTGTTTACCGATGGTGGTATTAAAAAATTCTCGAAAGTGATTGACGCCTATTCCGGAAATCTTTGGAGTTATACCAAAGTAATGACAAAATGCAACGCCGTAGTCTTGCAATTTTCCTAAATATGAATTGAAATCAGTAATCTCGATATGGGGTCGTTGATGATTTCTTAAATCAACGATTAACACATGATCATAATGAATTGTTTCATCTTGTTCCGCAAAAATTCCTAAAGAGTCATCGAAAGAGAAACTGCTACTAAAAGAAAAAGGGTTGCCTGAAAAAAGGTTCTCTGAGGTCGGTCGAGCAGCTTTTATAGTAGTAGATTCGCCTTTTAGTGGAACCAATGAGAAAAAATTATCTAGAGGAGCGCAGAATTTTAGTAAATTTTTCAAAAAAGAAGGATGGGTGATATTGGTTGGGTCTTTGCTATTAGAAGAATAAAGTGGTTTACCCTCAATAATTACATCCTGAAAAAATTCAAAGGTACCGCCCGTAGGTAATTCTACATGATACAGTGGAGTATTTTCTGCCTTTTTGTTGCGGAAAAAACTGTCGAACGCAAGATTGATGCTGGCCAAATTTTTAGCATTGTTGATTTCACCGCTTAATTGGAAATGCAAATAGG